>JAIFNC010000028.1:4830-5195 GCA_020047935.1 Bacteroidota bacterium | reverse complement strand
GCCGGATTTGCACGAAACTTTTGGCATAATGGGACAAACCGAAAAAGCTAAATTTCTGGCAACCTTGTATTTGGAAGATATTGGTGATTTGCTGGTTGAACTGATTGACCCAAATTTTGGCTTTACAAAATATGCCGAACATTTGGGACGAAGTGCTAATTCGTTCGACGAAATTTATGCCAAATTGTACGATAGTTATTCGCTCATCGATAAATTGCTCCTTGATACTTTAAACGAGCATATTCTGGAACATAAACCTACGGTTTTAGGTATTAGCATTGCTTTTCCCGGTAATTTGTTGGGTGGTTTGCGCTGCGGTATGTTTGTTAAAAAAGCGTTTCCGCATATAAAAGTAATTTTAGGCG
>JAIFNC010000028.1:4112-4820 GCA_020047935.1 Bacteroidota bacterium | reverse complement strand
CTGCAATATTTCGACGGTAAACGCTCCGAAGAACAATTGAAACGTACGTTTCTTCTTAAAAACGGTACGGTGGTTTATGTTGATAATTCGGAAACCGCCGATTTTAAACAAATGAATGTGGGCATTCCGGACTATTCTGATTTGCCACTTAACCGCTATGTGTCGGTTATTGAAGTTGCCAACCCAATGCACAGCCTTTGGAGTAACGGCCGATGGAATAAACTTACCATTGCACACGGTTGCTATTGGGCAAAATGCAGTTTTTGCGACACCGGTTTGGATTATATTGGACGCTATGAGCCAAACTCGCCCGGTATTTTGGCTAACCGAATTGCACAAATAATTGCACAAACCGGCGAAACAGGCTTTCATTTTGTCGATGAAGCTGCGCCGCCTTCGTTGCTAAAAGAACTTGCTATTGAGTTGATTAGGCGAAATATTAATATAACTTGGTGGGCCAATATTCGGTTCGAAAATAATTTTACCTACGATGTTTGCAGGCTGTTGCGCAAATCGGGTTGCATTGCAGTAACCGGTGGGTTAGAGGTGGCTTCGGAGCGTATTTTGAAGCTCATAAACAAAGGAGTTAGCATTGAACAAGTGGCAAAAGTGGCGCATAATTTTACCGGTAACGGAATTATGGTACATGCTTACCTAATGTACGGTTTTCCGACACAAACTGCTCAAGAAACGATTGATTCGTTGGAA
>JAIFNC010000028.1:0-4073 GCA_020047935.1 Bacteroidota bacterium | reverse complement strand
ATAAATGGCTCGTTTGCCAACAACGATGTCGAATTTGAAGATGCTAAAGGTACCGAACATGAAAAATTCGGATTTGGTTTACGCAAAGCACTTTACAATTACATGCACGGTACTTGTTTCGATTACAGTATGCAAGAATGGTTCGATTTTTCGGTACCTAAAACCACCCACAAACCAAATTTGGTAGCAACTACCATTTCTGAACCCTTGCATTTCGATTTCCGAACTAAAAAAAGCCTTATATATATAGGTATATTGCCTTTTTTGCAACAAACGCAAGTTACCAAAAAAGGCAAACTGCAAACCGGTACCGAACTTGTTTTTCCGTCGCTTACCGATAGTTTGAGCGTGAAAATTAAGCCCGAACCGGCAGCTTGGATAATTGAAACCTTACAAGCTTGTTCGGTAGCTAAAGGATTTAAAATTAGCGTTATGCAATTCGAAAAAAACTATTTGGAAGCCGGTTTTACCAACTTTAATGAATTTGCCGAAAGTTATGCTTTTCAATTAATGCACCGTAGCGGGTTGCTTTTTATTTAATCTTTTTATTTTTAGTTATATGCGAATAAAGTCCGGAGTTTTGCTAACCATCTTTCTTTCACTTGGTTTTGCTTGCAACCAAACTAAAGAAAGCGCCTTTAAAGCAACTTTTTGCGATGTTGAAGTGCTAAATGAGCACCGAAAAATGGTTTCGAACAAAAATTCGGAGCATGTTTTTGCAGGCGAGCTTTACCGTACCGATTCAATGGCACATTCGGGCAGCTACTCGTTGTATGCCAACGAAGAAACGACTTCGGTTTTTAATTTCGAGATTCAAAACCCAAAGGTTGGGCAATGGTTTAAAGTAAGTGTTTGGAAATTTGACCCGGAAAATACCGGCGAATTGCTCGTATACAGCGAATCGAATCCCGAAATACGTTTTGCAGGAGGCAATGTGCTTAGTCGCGAACCTTCAGGCTGGACTCAAATTGTACTTTTTGTTCAAGCTCCGGAAGGTACGGAAAATTTGTTTTTTTCATGCAGAAATCAAGCAAAAAAAACTATTTTTTTCGACGATTTTGAAGTAACCGTTATGGCAAACGGTTCGGTGCCTTCGGTGCTTGCCGATGCGCTTAAAATCCATATCGATACTGCGGCTATAAACGAGTTTGAGCAAAAAGTGGATGAAGCAATAAAAAACGGAGTTGAAGTTTCGGACGAATACCAATATTTACCTGCCATTATGTTTTATGGTGGCAACCAAATGCAAGCTGATATTAAGCTTAAAAGCATAAATACCAATTATATAGAAGACGAATACAAACCTTACCGCATAAACCTTAAGAAACGAGCGCGATGGAATACCATGCAACGTTTTTCGTTGGCACACCCCGGACAAGGTGCCTATTTGGCTACTTGGTTTGCGCACGAATTGTTTGCCTCCGAAGGGTTGATAGCCGGGAAATACGGTTTTGTTCCGCTTATTTTGAACGGCGAAAATAAAGGTATTTATGCCTACGAAGAACATTTTGACAACGAAATGCTCGAACGTTTTTCGCGAAACGAAAATATGATGCTCCGGTTCGATAATTCAGCTGCTAAGTGGTTGTATAATTTCAACTTAAATAAAAAAAAGGCGGTGGTTTTACCGGTTTATGAAGCTGCTAAAATTATTCCGTACAAAGAAAATTCGGTACTAACCGACCCAAAACAATTAAAACGGTTCAATAGCGCAGCCAATTTGCTTAACGGTTTTAAAGCCGGCGATTTGCCTGCCAATGAGGTTTTCGATTTGCCTAAAATTGCTAAATTTGTTGCACTTGCCGAAGTACTGGGTGCTTATAATGCCTTGGAATGGAATAATTTACGTTTCTATTACAACCCAATTATACACAAACTCGAATTTATATTAAACGATGCGTATGCCGACAATTTGCAATTAATGACCGAAACCGATGATTTGCTGATTAATAAGTATAGAAACGCATCGATAAGCTCCGATAATCCGTTGTATTTTCTCTATAATTTATTCGCCGACCCCGAATTTATTACACTTTATATTCAAGCGTTGGGCGAGTATTCGAATCCGGAAAGAATTAAGAATGAGTTAATCGCCAATAAAGCCAATTTGGAGGAGCGGGTAAATTTACTGAAACAATCGTTTCCTTCGTATAAATTTAAATCGGAAGAATATATACAGCGAGCCGAACGTATAAATTTTCTGCTAAAAAATGCGTTGGTTAAGCGCAAAAAAAGGCAAAAAGAACCACTTATCGCTTATTCCGATACCTTAATTTCCGAAATTGGCGCTAACCTGATGAACGCATACACGCAATTCAGTTCGGAAAAGGAAAAGCGAATACTGATAAATAATTTCAACAGCAAACCTATATACATAAAAGAGTTTACCAATTCTACAGATGTAACTTTGAAGGAAAAAGCGGTGCAAACTTTAGTACCGGCATTTATGAACGGTACTCCCGGAAGTAGCGAGTTGGTGGTGCCAAATTGGGTTACGGGTTTTAATACCACCGAAAGCAAATTCGATACGGTTAAAATTGCCGCATGGAGCTATTCGGAGCATTACCTTACCGACCAGCGAGTAATTGCAAATTTTATTGAAAATCGAAGTGTATTTACGCATTCGGGGCGGTATATAATTATTTCGAAGGGAAAACATGTGCTAAACCGAGCTTATGTTATTCCAAAAGGTTTTATTTTGAAAATTGAACCGGGCGCACAATTAATTTTCGAAAATAACGGTTTTATATTGTCGCAAGCGCCGGTGTTGGCAAAAGGAACCGCCCGGAATCCGATAATTTTTAGTTGCAAAACCGAAAACGGACAAGGCTTGGCTATATTGAATACCGACGAACTTTCCGAATTCGAGCACGTTGAATTTGTTGGACTTAACTCATTTAAAATGGGTAGTCTGTTTTACGAGTCGGCAATAACCTGCTACAATGCTGTTTGCCGATTTTCAAACCTGAAATTCAGTAATATAAAAGCCACCGAGGCATTGGGAATTTACAATTCGAAAGTGGAATTAGACAGCATACATTGGAACAATTTAAGCGGAAGTGCTTTGGTTGCAGGTTTCTCGGAAATACTGATTCGTAATTCGAGTATTTCGAAGGCTACGCTTTCCGGAATAATTGCAAATAACAGTCATGTACAAATTGAAAACTGCACCTTTTCTGAAATAAAACAACATGCCATTGAAGCCAATACCAATTGTTCGGTTACTGTACAAAGTTGCAAAATAAGCAACTCAAATATAGCGTTAATTTCGAATAAAAATGCGCAAATTTTCGCCCAAAATATAAGTCTTCGTAATTGTGCCTATAATTTTATAGCCTACGGTTCAAGGGCTTACACACCGCTAAGTACAGTTTCTGTTCAGCGGTTCGAATCGGTTGCCGAATCGAACATGTCGGTTATTGAGCAAGGCTCGCTGCTAATTTTAAATACCGACACCACAAAAGGCACCATAAAAAACTACCTGAAATATTACACCGATTTGAACAAATAGGGAGGAATTTTGAATTTTGAATGATGAGTTTTTAATAAGTAAATGAGTAAATAATTTGAAAATTCGGTAATTCCCTATGGTGAAGTCTGCGCTGTTTGAAACTTCGGTAATTTGTTTGTAAACTCATTTAGGAGCGACCTATTTATAGAAAACCGGATTTATGCTGTTTTAAGTGCTGTATGTGCGACCTAAATTCAGTTTTGAAGAAGGAGATTTTCAATTCTGAATTATTAAATAAATTTAGGCTGTTTTTTGTTTATTGCTGAATGCGCAAACTTTTTTGGTTGTTATATTCTGACAAATTGAATTAAGATATTAACAATTCCGGTTTTATTTGCATTGATAAATATTAACTGTTTTTTTGTTTTTTAAGTAAACTGTAATAAAAACAGCTTCGTTAATTACTTGCATAACACTATCTATATCAAAATTATATTCAGGTTTCAAGAAAAACGTAGTTTCACCGGTAATGCTAATAGTTCTTAATGAATCAATTGTTTCTTGGAGTATTAAAATATGTCTTATTTTATACTTATCGTATATTGAGTTGTGAATTGTTAAA
>JAIFNC010000077.1 GCA_020047935.1 Bacteroidota bacterium | reverse complement strand
CGGTCGGTTATGGGTTTTACTTGCTTTAGCGGCAATGCCAACCAACGTTTCATAAGCCTTCCGCCGGGCGGGGTTTTGGTGCGGTCTATAATATCAATCAGCGCTTTGCCATTGTCGGCAGCCGAACCGAAAAGTTCCAAATTACGGATCGTAAACTTATCGAGCCACACAAATCGGTCTTCTTCAATTCGAGCAAGCTTTTTTATGTGCCCGGTTTGGTGGTGCTGTGTAAGGTCGAGGTATTGCAAAATAGCGCCCGAAGCAATAATGCCGTGCTGCAATTCGTGTACTCCAAAACCTTTGAGTGAATTGGTATCGAATTGTTTAAGCAAGCGTTCGTACGCCGATGTTTCGGCATACATCCAATCGTCCAGCGGATAGGCGTAAAACTTATCGCCAAAATTAGTTACAAACGCGGCTTGTTTGCTGCGTTCGTACAATACTTCTTTGGGTTTGAAACTGTTAAGCAGTTTGTCGATATAATCGTTGCTGCCTTGGGTGGTATAAAATTCGCCGGTCGAAAGGTCTAAAAGTGCAATTCCGCTTATGTTTTTTTCTAAATGAACGCAAGCCAAATAGTTGTTTTCTTTGTGTTCCAGCACATTGTCGTGCAACGAAACACCGGGCGTAATAAGCTCGGTAACACCACGTTTTACAATGTTTTTGGTAAGCTTTGGGTCTTCGAGCTGTTCGCAAATAGCAACCCGCTGCCCGGCACGCACCAACTTGGGCAAATAAGTATCTAAGGCATGATACGGAAAGCCGGCCAACTCGACAAAAGAGGCAGAACCGTTGGCACGTTTAGTAAGGGTAATACCCAAAATTTCGGAAGTTTTAACGGCATCTACCGAAAAAGTTTCGTAAAAATCGCCCACACGGAACAACAAAATTGCATCGGGATGCTTGGCTTTAATGCTGTTATATTGCAGCATTAAAGGGGTTTTAACTATTTCGTTTGCACTCAATTTGTTTCAATTTAAAAAATTAAAAAACAAAGATAGAAATTTTGTTTGAATGTTTACTGCAACCTTTCAAAACAAAAAAACGTACTACAATTAAAATTAAATTAAAGCAAAATACAATAAACCGCACATGAATAACGATATACAAAAAGTAGGTTGTTCTGTGTTTTGTTTTTGTTATAATTTATTAAAATAAAACAATTCGGCGCTATGAAAAATATTTTAATCACCCTCGGCAGTTTACTTGTTCTTACAGCTTCTTGTTCTAATTCAGGTGTTTCCGACGAAACTAGAACCGAGCCCGATTCTTTAATGTTAAAGAAAAGTTACGAAGCAGAACGAAAAACTAAAGCACCATTATTGGCTTACAATTGCGAAAACGAATTTGATGAAAATAAGTAAATTGGTTACTTTTATCAATTAGCGATTTTCTTTTCTTGTTTGCTCGCGTTTGTAATTTAGTATTTCGTCGGTAAACTTATTTTCAAAATCTTCTTGCGGACTATAAGCCGGCGACCAAAGTATTTTTCCTTCGGGTGAAATAAGAAAATAGCTTGGCTGAACCTTTACTTTATATTTTTTAAGTACATCGGGGTCGTTTTTGTAATGCGCAAATACCCAATTATAGTTGTTTTTCTTTACCAAATCTACCATTTCATTGGGGTTTGCATCGGTAAAAATGCTTACAATTTCAAGTACATCGATGTATTTGGCATAAATGGTTTTTAACAGTCCCAACTCTTGCAAGCAAACATAGTTATCCGAATTTACAAAGTTGAGGTAAATAAATTTTCCCTTAAACGATTGCAAACTTATAGTTTTATTTTCTATGTTAAGCAGTTTAAATTCGGGTGCATCGGCTCCTTTTACTAATTGTTTAAATTCGAGAATAAGTATCGAACACAAGCCGCGAACGTATTCCGAAGGGCTAGCTTTTGCAATTGTTTCCAAGGTTTCAACTGCTTTGCCTTTTGCAATTGAGTTATTGTAAAATCCGTCGGTTAAGGCAAGTGCGTAAATTATATATCGCAGCTCGGTATTATCAATATTTTCCAATTTGGTAAACATACTGTCGGCTTGCTCAAATTTTTTAGGTTCGAACAAATAACCTACAAAAATTGAACTTACCGAATCGGCTCTGGCGGTTATAAAGTAGTTTTTATATAAACTTCCCAAAAAATCGAAATACGCCGGATTGTCGTATAGCACCGGTTGATTTTGTAAATAATTTTTAACCAATAACTTTTTGTTTGTCGGGCGAGCCAAGTGCTTTATACCCGCTATTTTATAGCGTTTGTACGCATCAAAAAATTTACTTTCGCTGGATGGAACTAAGCTGTCGGCATAAGTTGCAAAGCGGTTTATGCCGTTGGCGCCGTGTTTAAAGTATACTTCTTTGAAATCTTTTTCGAGAAAGGCAAAATAAAGTGAATCGTACTGAAGTATTTTTTCGTTCAAATAGCCCGAATTACCTACAAAAAGCGAAAAACTAAAGTGCTTAAAATACGGATTCAATTTTTCGGCATCAGTTAAGTCGCGCTTGGGCGGTAAGGCAATTTGGTAGGTTTTTCCCGGTTCAACAAATGCGCTGAGCCTAAGTGCACCTAATTCTATATAAATATTTACAATTTGCAAGCTTGAAAAAGTGAAACTAAAATCGCCGTTTGCAGCCACAATAAATTCGCCTAACGACTTCTGAGTAAACGAAATATAATCGGTATACGTAAATACGCTTACTATTTGGTTTCTGTAGTGCGGAGCATTGCCCGAAAGCGTAATTTCGGCGGCAAAAGCGGTTTGCATACAAATAAACAAGGAAATAAAAAGCAAGCGTATTTTCATAACTAACGTTTTTTGTAATTGGTTGAAATTACTGAAAATTCGGTACGACGATTAATTTGATTTGCCGTGTCCTTACTTGCATCGTCGGGTAAGGTGGCAATATAGGTTTCGGTCAACGTTTCGCCCAATTTTAAGAAAGTATATTGTTCGAGCATTTTTTCGTCGATTACTTTTGGTTTGGTTTCGCCATAGCCGCGTGCTGTTAATCGGTCTCACTGCCCACGTAGTCGGTATGTGCTGCCAACTCAATGGTTATGTTTGGGTTATCGTTTAAGGTTTCCACTAATTTATCCAGCGCAATCATCGATTCGGGTCGCAGTTCTGCCTTATTGAAATCGTATAAAATATTTGGTAATTCAATTGGTTTTTCAATAGGAGTCATTGGAATATCCACTACAAAATCTTTGCTGTTTTTGTACCCTTTTGTTGTTTCGGTTCCTTTTCCTTTCAGAAAATTTACTTTTTCGGTTACAAATCGGTAGTCGGTATTTTCTTTCAACTTAAATTTATACGAGCCGTTTTTCTCCGATTTTATTTCCAAGAACGAACCGTCGGAGCCGTACATCTGAACGGTAGCATCCTCAATAGGACGGCGATTATCGGTATTAAACACCGTTCCTTTAACCGAAAATAAGATTGGAGGTATTTGAAAACGGAAAATATTATCGAACTTATCGCGGTTCGAGCAAAGGTAGCCTTCTTCGGAAGTGGTACTAAAAATGATTCCAAAATCGTCGAACGACGAATTGATAGGCGACTGCATGTTGGCAATTCGCCAGTCGCCTTTTTTCGACTGAAATGCTTCAAAAATATCCAACCCGCCCATTCCGGGATGAAAATCGGACGAGAAATACAAGGTGGTATCATTACGCCAAACCGGAAACATTTCGTTGCCCGGAGTATTAATAACATTGCCCATGTTTGTTGGTTTTTCCCATTTATCATTTTTCGATTTTCGGGTACTTAACCACAAATCTTTGCTGCCCAAGGTACCTTCGGCATCGGAAACTATGATAAGCTTAAGTCCATTTTTTGAAAGTGCCGGATGACCAACCGATACGCTACTGTCGGCAAAAAGCGGAACAATTTCGCCAATTCCAAACCCTTCAGTATTTTGAGCAGCTTTATATATAGCACAACCTCCTTGCCCGGCTTTATTGGTGCGGCATGCGGTATAATACATTACATCGAACTCGGAACCAAAAGTAGGAGTTCCTTCATCGAATTCGGTATTAATTCCTCCGTCAACAGGAACCGGTTCGCTCCATTTTCCTTTTCTGTCGCGTGTGGTAGTAAATATATCGGCGTAAAATTTACCGGTTACTTGGTTCAGTTTTTTTCCTTTTGAAGCTTCGCGCGTTGAAGTAAATAGCAGCACATCGTCGGACTTGTAATACACCGGACCAAAGTCGTTTTCACGAGAATTAAGCCATTTAGCCGGTTCTATAATATGGCGTGTCGGGCTTTTTAACCATTTTTTTGTCGAATCGCATGATGCCAAGGCATTTACAGCCTTTTTGTCGTCGGGAACCAATTGCAAATAAGCTTTATATTGTTCTGAAGCCAATTCATATTCCGCCTGCATTTTAAGCATTTCGGCAAGGTATAACACCGTATTGGGGTCGTTGTAATTTGCTTTGATTACGCGTTCGTACCAACGCTGAGCGCTTTTGGCATCGTTCATAAGTCGGCAACATTCGGCTATTTTAAAACCTACCGCCGCTTTTTCTTTCTTGTCCTTTACTTTTACATATACTTTTTCGAATTCAACCGAAGCTTTATAATAAGCACCGGCAGCAAAGTAAGCCTCCGCCTTTTTAAGTTTCGAATTTTGAGCATTTCCTTGAAAACCCAAAAAACTTAGGGCACAAATAATTAGTATATATCGAATAGCATTCATAGCAAAAAAAATTTCAAATTAACCGTTTAATTTATTCTATTTTTGAAACGTAAATATCAAGCATTTCAGTGGCTAAAGATAACGATGTTTTGCATTTTTAAAGAAAATAGCCGTTGAAAAATGTAATTATCCAGTTCATATTCTTTATTTACAGTATTTTAACAAAATAAAAATAAAAAATATTCCGATTTAACTCCACGTTAACAATCGGATAAAAAAAAATATCGTAAACTTGCATTATATATCAAATCTAAAAAAAGTAATATTATGAAAAAATTAGCATTAATAACTCTTTTGGCTTTAGTAGGTGTTTTATTCGTAAATACTGTAAGTGCCAAATATGTAGTGAAAGTAAACGGTACTACTATTTCGACTGATTTTCCTGATGACGATCCGAAGAAATCAACCGTAAAAAAAGATACTAAAGGAACAACTTCTGCAGATTGTGGTTCTAAAAATTCAGCTGCTTGCGGTGGTTGCGGTTCTAAATCAACTGCAAAAACTACTACCAAATCGGATTGTGGCGACAAAAAAGATGCTACTAAATCGGATTGTGGTGACAAAAAATCGACTACCGATAAGAAATAATTTTAGCGGTGTATTTTGATTATCTGCTTTATATACAAAGGTTTCGGAATGTACATTCCGAAACCTTTATTTTTTATTTCTATTTAAAATCAATATTTTTTACCGATTTTTTATTATTCGTTAAAAAATTGCATTCTTTTTGCAAAAGAAAATATTAATATTGTGCAATTTTATAAAACGAACGAAAAATGCAAATTTTAACTACGATTAGGAAAAATGTTCCGAATTTTTTTACCTCGCTAAGTTTACTTACCGGAAGCTTGTCGATAATTATCAGCGTTGAAAATCCTAAGAATTTAGCTATTGCAGCTTACCTAATTTTAGTTGCCGCCGTATTCGATTTTGTCGACGGTTTCGCAGCCCGTTTGCTCGACGCTCGATCGGAATTAGGAAAACAACTTGATTCCTTATCCGACCTAATAAGTTTCGGGGTTGCGCCTTCGGTTATTTTATATGTACTCCTCAAACAAGCATTAGAAATTGAATCGTTTAGTTTTAGTTTACCGTTTTGGCAAATGGCAGTGCTTATGTCGGCATTTTTGGTTGCCCTTTTTTCGGCCTTTAGGTTGGCAAAATTTAATATCGATACCCGACAAACTTCAAAATTTATTGGTCTGCCAACTCCTGCCAGTGCGTTACTTATTGCATCGCTTCCTTTAAGTTTAGCCTACAACCCCGATATGTCGGGCTTTTTGGAACCAATAACAACAAATATATTTTATATGTTGTTTGTTATTTATTTTCAGAAAGAAGCAGTAAATGTATTAGTTTTGTTACCGATTATTTTATTTTTATCGTGGATAATGGTTTCGAATTTTCAAATGTTTTCGCTCAAATTCAAAAATATTAAGTTTAAAGAAAACGTACTTCGGTATACATTAGTTATAGCTGCAATTCCGTTAGTTATTGTTTTTCAGCCTTTAGCAATATTTATGGTTATTATGCTGTATATTTTATTGAATGTTGCAAATAACTTAATATGGAAAATTGAATAGTGAATAAAAATATATTTACTATTTTTGTCGCTTGAAAAGTATTTTTTAATTGAAATTATTGTTGGTTAAAAATTATCTTTAATTGCGTAAAATTATAAAAATCGAATACAAATGAAAAAGTTTATTGCCGAAATAAATGTAATGCCGCTTAAAGCATTATTAGACCCGCAAGGTAAAGCCGTTAATTTGAGTATGCACAATATTGGGTTTAAAACTGTAGACAATGTGCGAATTGGCAAACACATAACCATAGAAATAGAAGCCTTAAACGAAAACATTGCGAAGGAAAAGGTAGACGAGGCTTGTAAAAAAATTCTTTCGAACCCAATTATGGAATATTTCGAATTCAGTATTAAAGAAGTTTAAAAAAAGAACAACAAGCGGCTTGAGTCCGCTGATTTTATCTATTAAAAAAATAACGCTATCGGTTGGTAGCGTTATTTTTTTTGAAAGCCTAAAAGCTACAGCACTGAATTGTAACCGTTCAAAGGAAAGTAGGCTTTTAGCAAGAGCAAGGTATTAATTGTTGTACAAACAAATACATTTTGCTAAAAGCCTACCGGTATAAGCAAAACATTCTCTTTAAATGAATGCCATAGTAATGCTAATAATCAACTATTTAACCAATGCCTTATCTAAGAAAGAGTAATACGGTTGGGTATTTGCATTAAAATTTTTCATACGGAAATTGCTGTTTATCTTGCCTATAGTTTTCAATACTTTCCCTTTTTCGTTAGTTACCCATTCACTTTCCGGAAGTTCGGTATTATCGTCGACATAAAGAGCTACGATTACAAAATTTTCGCGCAAGCGTTTAAGTACTTCAGGATGTGCCCACACTTTTTCCTCCATATCTTTGCAATTGGCGCAACCGTGTCCGGTAAAATCGACAAATATTGGTTTGTTCTGCTCTTTGGCACAAGCCAAGGCTTCGTTATAATCAAAATAACCTTCCAAGCCCAGGGGCAAGTGTAAAATATCCGAATGTTTTGGGGTTCCGCAAAGGTTCGAAACTTTTTTAGTAGCTGTACCCGAACCGGCATTATCGCGTAGCATGGCTTTTATATCGAAACTGTGCGAACTTTCGGAAGGCAAAAATGCTCCCAAAGCGGTAAGCGGTGCGCCAAACAAACCGGGTATCATGTATACCACAAAGGCAAACGATGCTATAGCCAAACCTAAGCGCGGAACGCTAATATGGTCTAAATCGCTATCGTGCGAAAGTTTAATTTTGCCTATTAAATACAAGCCCATGGTTCCGAACAATGCAATCCAAACGGCTAAGAACACATCGCGGGTTAAGAATGTCCAATGCTGGGTAGTGGCTGCTGTATTCAAGAATTTCATCGAGAAAGCCAAAATTACAAAACCAAACACCACTTTAACCACATTAAGCCAGCCGCCCGATTTAGGCATCGATTTAAGTGCCTGCGGAAACAGTGCCAACAAAGTAAACGGAATGGCAAAGCCCAAACCAAAACCAAACATACCCAATACGGGTTTAATAACTGCCCCGCCGGCAGCTTCGAGCAAAATACTACCTACAAACGGGCCGGTACACGAAAACGAAACCAATACCAAGGTAAGCGCCATAAAAAATGCCGAAATCATTCCGCCTTTATCTACTTGTT
>JAIFNC010000261.1 GCA_020047935.1 Bacteroidota bacterium | reverse complement strand
TCCGGCGTTTTATTTTTTCGTGCCGAAAAAATAATAGCCTGTAAGTCAACCTGCCGGGAAGTTTGCCCCCCGACCTAAAGGGAGCTTGCCTTCCGGATGCTTTTATTGGAACACGAATTTTTTTGATTTTGTGCTATTCAAAAACCCGCAAGGTTTTCAAAACCTTGTGGGTTTAAACAGTCCCGATAAGTATGAAATAGCAATGTTTTGCTTTTGTAATTAAAGGTAAGATTGTCAAGTTTCAACCCTTCAAGGGTTTGGAACCCTTGAAGGGATCCGGGATAGCAATAGTTAGTATGTATTTGTGTGGTTTGCAAATGTTTTACCAAAAGCGGTGGCTTATGTGTTCATTTTTCTGTAAAGTCCACTAACAAGATTGTGCCAATCTCTAAATGTCATATTCTTATATTTCTTTTCGTAGTATTTTGCGGTTTCTTCAACTGCTTGTAAAACTTTGTTTTTCAACAATAAAGGTTTTATTATTTGTAAAAGTTCTTTATCTGTAATTTCAGTTAGTGTGCATATATTTTTATCTTCTATCGTTTTGGGTACAGCATTTTCTTTGAACAAATCAAAAACAATATCAAAAAAGTTTATCAAATTTTTACGTTTGAATACAATAATTTTTTCTCCGTTTGATAAATAACCAAATTTAAATTCATCATCTTTTACATTTTCTTGTAACGATGAACGTGAATACAATGAAACGTTGCTTTTTGCATTTAGTCTTTCTTTTACTTTTGCCGGATTCCAAGAAACTATTGTGTCTGTATCAACATCGAAACCAAGAATGATGAAAGGAATATCGGCTTTGAAAATTTTTAAAAAATGTTCGCTGTACGGTAATTGAACTCTTGTTACGTCAGGCGAGTTTTTAAAATAAGCAGGTGATAAATTTTTTAGATATACGAAATATTTGGTTGTTCCGATTTTAATTAAAAACGGATTTCCTTCTTCGTAACTAAATTCGTCTAACTCGTTTAGTGTTTCAATAAATTTTATCTTTAAATCTTTTGCTATTATATTTCTCATACCTTAAAATAAAGAATTATGAAGTTTTGGTTTGGTTTTCGTTTTACTTGCTGTTTTTATATCAGTTAAGTCGCAATCAAATCGAACATTCATTATGTTTGACGGTATATTGTTTTTGTTGATGGTTGGAATATCGATACTGTCGTAATGCTGAATGGAATCTACCGCAAATTTGTAGTCGAAGAAAATGTCAAACGATTTTTCAAAATCTTTACCAAGCGTTGCAACAACCATTTCGTTTAAGCGAAAGGTTAAGCTTTTATCTTTAAGTTTCGATTCAATTACTTCAACCAAATCAAAAACACCGGTTCCAATTCCGGTCTCGATGGTGAAAATTGAAGAAATTATTAATTTCGATTTTGAATTTGGTGTTAATTGTTCTAACGAAAAACTGTGAATTCTTCTATTTCTAGTTGTACTTTTTACTTCTATTTTATCAGAGCCGTCATTGAAATCGTATTTGTCGGTTGTTGAATTATGCCACGATTGAATTAAGTAGTCCGGATTTTTTGATTGTTCAATTATCAATAATTCCGCCCAAAGACCTTGAATTGTTTTTAAAGCAGGTTTTGAAAATTTGGTGAAAAGGTTTATCAATTTTTCAATTTCAATTTTTAAGTCTTTTAAAACCGGCTGTTCTGAAATATTTTTTATAAGCACAAAAACAATTTTCAAAAAATATTCCTGTAAATAATCAGCATCCGATTTTAGCGAAATGATTGTATAAATATCTTCTTCAATTTTTTCTTTATTGTTTATAAGTTGGCATTTGCGAGTGTATTGAACAGAAATAAATTCAAGATTCGTGTCTAACGATTTTACGTTTAAGTTGTCAAAGCATTTGATAAAAAACAAAGGTTGCCCGGTTTGCGATATTCCAAGTTTGTGGTTTTTGATTGTCGGTAATGCTGCAATAGCAAAACTATCGCTAACTTTTGGCGATTCATTTTTCAACGCTTGGAATATTTTAAAAATGCTATTCATGATATTTTTTTACTCCAACAAAAGAATGGGCAAAATCTTCAGGATAGTAAATACCCAAAGTGTAAAGAACTTTATTTCCCCATTGCATTGATGAATGTTTTAATTTTATTTTGTGAATTTGAATACATAACGAATCTTCAAAACGAATACCTTTATCACCCGGGTAGGTTTCTGAACCGGTTGTTGAACGACCTGAAAAGATGTTGCTTATTTTTAAAACTCCATTTTCCGTAGCTAAACTTCTTTCACGACCGTATACAACAGCATAGCTCATTTCAAAAATGTAAGCATGTTTTAATTCCTGCTTGTCTGCAAGGTATCTTAAATATTGAATTGTTGAGGATTTGCGCAAAGCATCGGGCATATTCATTATTTTAAAGTCTTTCAAAAATTCAATTACCTTTTCAATTTCAAGTTTTACATACCGATGATTTCTGTCAGGTGTACCGAAGTTATTAAAATCTTTGAATGTAAGCGATGAAAGAAAATTTGAAATAAACAAAATATTTTCTTCTATATGCTGTAAAGCGTTCATTTGCCGCCAACCACTTAATTTATGCGAAACAACATCAGCAGAAAGAATGTTATTCCTTGTTGGGTTCATCGAACTGTCAAGTATAAGCAACTGCTCTGCTCTTTCAAGCGTGTTTGCTTTCAACATATTCCGCATAATTTCTTCGTGCTTCACATATTCTCTATATTCAATGGTCGAATCAAGCGGAATAAAAACACGACATGAATCTAAATAGTTGCGTTTGTAGCCGAAAAATCTACACCGCTGTTGAATTGTATCTGCGTTTGATTTACCAATGCTGTATCGAGGCATATATGTCACTGTTAATCCTTCAACTGTATACCCCCTATTAAGCATATCAGCTCCTACTAGAATATGAGCAGATGCATTATTCCAGTCGATCTCTCTTGAGCCTTGTATTACCAACTCCATATTCGTATCAAAAAGAACTTCTAAAACCTCTTGCATTACTTCCTCAAAACTTGGCGGGTTTTCAATTCGCCTTATTGCTTCATCGTAGTTTCTGTAAAATTCTTTGTCTAATTCAATTTTGCTTGGATCCTTGCTGTTTAATTTCATAATTTCCGACCAAATACCGATAAGGTTTTTAACCCAATCGTAGAATTTTTTGCTTGCGTCTTGCTCTCTGTCTGCATGAATCATCATAGAAAGAAATATTTCTTTCTGTTGAATGTTTACAGTTATTGCAACGCCCATTAAAAACAATTGCAAAGCATCAATTAAACTCTGCGGACATTCTGTTAGCTGATTATGCTTGTGATGATAAACTTCTTTATCAGGAATGGTAATAATTAAGTCGGTGTTTTCTTCAAAAAAAGTTTTACCGCCTGTGTATGCTTTACCCGGTGTCAGCACAACGTGAAATTTTGGCGAAAGCAAATCCATAATATTTATGAGCAAAGGTGCCTGAGGAGTTGCTGTGTATTGAATATATGAATAATTAGAAAGTGAAGCTCGCAAATCCAAAATACTTGAATAGGTTGAACTAAATTCATCATCTTCCCAATCTTCAGATTTGCTGTTTTTTCTTGCATAGGTATTTAAACTTGCTTGGTCTGCTTCATCATCAATAATCAAAACTCCGTTGTTGCCTAATGCTTCTCTAACCTCTGCCTTTTTAAATATTTTAGTCAGTTCGCCAATATGTTTGTAATGTTTTAAAACGGTAATTAAAATAGCAGGCTTATTCGCAACTTCCGGTAGCCAAATGGTACGACTACCTTGACGACCCAACTATAGCCGATGCTATTATGGACAGATTGTCAGTAAATGAAAATAAAATAGATTTAAAAGGAGAATCGCTCAGAAAGAAAAATTAACTATATTTGCATAACGAATCAATTCTTTTTCGTTGTACACTTTGCTCCGAATTGATGTGTACACTTTCAGCGGAATATTCAGGCTTATGATTCAGTTTTAATGCTTGTTGGATTTTTGTATGAATATCATCAGCTATGAATGTGCTTTTATAGACTTTAAAAAGTCTTGCGTTGTCGCTATCGGTTAAAAGGTCTTTCTTTAAGCGTGTTGTTGTTTGATCAAAAAGATTGTTTTTAATTCCTGCAAAATAGATAACAATTCTGAAACCGTTGTCAAAACCTATAGATGTGAATGTATTGTAAAAGAAATTTAGGAAGAACCATTTTGTTCAATAAATCGTTTTAGTAACCAATTAAAACAATGCCTCTTAGTGGCAATTTTAATCTTCCGTTAACATACAACGTTTCAATAAAAGCAAATATGTCTTCAAAATCATCAGTTCCTGAGTAAATGTTTCTAACAGCTAAAATTAGGTATTCAACTGAAGGCATCATACAAGCTTGAAAAATGTCTTTTAAAAATTGATTATTTCTAAAAGCCCGTCCTGCTTCTACTTCAAGCACAATTGATAAATCCTCACTTATTCCATCAGCATCAAAATATTTGTCAATCTTATTATTCAAACCAAATAAAACAGGAACACGAATTTTATCTTCTTTCTTTTTACTTTTTTCAATTTTAAAACCAATGATTTCTAAATCATCTCTAACTATTTCTAAAACTTCATTACTCGAATAATCAAACTTAGTTGAATCAATTAAATGAAAATTGTTTTCAAAACATTTAATTGCTTTTTCAACTTGTTCGGTTATCCCAAACGACCTTGGAAATAATTGGTATCTGAGTACACTCATAGTTTACGCTGCTTTTGTAAAATTAATATTTTTATTAATATTCATACACTGCAATTTTGCTGCTTCTTTTCTAGTCATATATCTACCAAGCCAAGGAAAAATAGGAATTTGCGTTGTGGTCAAAACCAATGCAGGCGAATAAGTAGGCATTTTTACTCGTATTCCTGACGGTCTGAATTGAACAATTTTATCATTGATAGTTAAAGGAACTTCACCGCAATTCCATTCAAATTTTTGGTGGCTGTTCTCAAATTCTTGAATTTTTGGAATCCAATTTTGCAACCAACTTTTATGTTTATTGTAAAACTCTCTGTTCGCTCTAATGTAATATTTTTTCCAACCGGGAAATTCTTTTTCATTTCCTTTTACACCGTCTTGTGCGTAAATAGGCAAACATTGAAGCATATCGTCTAATGAATTGCCTTTTATTATTTTTCCAAAAGTTCCTTTTTTGTCTTCTAAATCTTTTTTGAGTAATTTGATAGGTGCTTTGTCTTCAAAAGGATAATCAGCACCAAACTCCATAGCCCAAATTGGGAAACGTGGTACTTCTTCGACTTTCAAATGGTCTAAAAATTCTTGCCAAACTTCTAAATGATTTTTTGTATCTTCGCGCAACGTCATAAAGTCTGTCTCGTCATTCATGATAATGTCATGAATACTAACATTTTTATTGTCGTCTTTTTGAGGGAATTGAAAATCGTTTAACCCACCTTTCTTTTTTAATCGTCCAACAATGTAAATTCTTGAACGATGTTGTGGAATACTAAATTGATGAGGTGATAAAATTTCTTCTCGCACATCATAAAGTTTTGAAAGTTCTTTTTGAATTACCTTCCAAGTGTTGCCGTCATCGTGTCCTTTCAAGTTTGATACATTTTCTAAGAACACATATTCAGGTTCGTGCTTGTAAATTATTTCCATTATTTTATAAAACAAGTTTCCGTTTCTTGGGTCGTCGAGCCCTAATTGCGCACCTGCTTTAGAAAATGGTTGACAAGGAAAACCCGCACATAAAATGTCGTGTGACGGAATAGAATCTATATCAACTTCGTTAATATCGCCATGAACTTTTATTTTGTGGTTTTTCTCGTAGAGTTCTCGTAACTCTTCGTTTATCTCACTCGCAAAAACACAATAATGCCCCAAGTCCGCTAAGGCAAGATGAAACCCACCAAGTCCTGCGAATAAGTCTATGAATTTCAGCTTTCTCATACTAACTTGAAGATCCATGAGTTGGTTTGTTGTAAAAATGCAAACTTTAAATCTATACATTTTGTATATACATTGGCAAATAAATGGCTCTTCTGATTTTGCAAAAAGTTGACTTTGAGCATAAGTGCAAAGCCAAACGTACCGCTTACCGGTTGGTTCAAAATTATTTTAAAAAAATGAGTGTTGGAAAAAAAATAAAAGACATTAGACAGGTCAACTAATAGGTTTAGTTGCTGTCCGTTTAATATATTATTTCTATATATTTGTTTTACTGTCAAAAGGTTCACTTTTTTTAAATGGCACTATATTACTTGCCGTTTCTATGTCTTTATTTACTTGCTGCCAAAGTTTCTAAATGCATTGCAATTAAGTATTGCAAATCTTGGTTAATTGTTAACTAAAATCGGGTGAAATTACTATTTATAATCGATACCGCCAAATTTTAACAAATGTTTTTTGAAATTTTTCATAATGAACTGAATGTCTTAATTGTAGGTAAATTGGCAATGAAAGTTGGAAACGTGCTTGGCGGTTTTCAAACCGCTAAGCCCTTGAATAAAAATCAGTGTTCCAATAAAAGCACACCGGCAGGCAGGCTTCCTTTAGAGCGGGGGGCAAACTTCCCGGCAGGTAGGCTCACTTCTTAGAACGTGCTAAGCGGTTCGGAACCGCTAAGCGCTTGAAAAAACATTCCAAAATATCGGTTCTACCGCTTGGAGCGGTCTGACCGGTGCGCTAATCATGCGTAGGTTGGAACCGCTAAGCACTTGAATAAAAATCCGTGTTGCGTTAGTAAATTTTGAATAGCATAGCCCTCACCGAAGTATTTATTGAATGAGTAATTGAGAAAATGAAAAAGAAATTAATGAGCAAATTCTTCAATTCTTTAATTTTCTTCTATTTCACGCAGAATTTGTGCTTTTTTTCTTATATAAATAAACCTGTGTAGCTTATTTTTAGCTTTAAATTTATAAATTTTATTAAAAATTGATGTATTTAAAATATGTTTTACAACATGTATTGCAAAAATGCATTTAAATTTATGTTTTAATATTTTACTAATTATCAATAATTTACGTAAATTTTTCATTGTGTATAAAAACTTCTGAAAAAATAAATTTAAATTTTTATGAAAAAAAATTAAAAACACTTGCATTTTTAATTTTTAGTTTATACTTTTGTAGCGTAAACACTGAATAAATAATTTTTAACAAACAATAAGATTAACAAAAATAAAAAAATGGAATCGCGTTTACAATCGTTAAAATTATTTATTCCGATTCCGAAACAATAAGACTAATGAATACAATTAAAGTAACCGGAAGCTACGGTCTTCCGCAAGTTGCCCTGATACAAGCAACTAACCATATGGTAGAAAACCTGTATCGCGATGAAGTTGAATTTGCCAAATTTGGTATTACCACCGAGCAGTTCGACGAGTTAAAAAACCTAATGCAAAATTTAGTAAGCGTAGGCACCAACTACCCGCTGCAAAAGGAACAATACAATCTTAAAATTACGGTTTCCGAAGCCCAAAAAGCATTGGTACAAGTAATCGATGAAATTGCATTTAAAGTACAAGTGCTAAAAGGTTTTAAATCCACCGAATATTTTAAGCATGCATTTGCTAAATCGATAAATAAGCGCGATTTACAATCGGTTTTAACAAAAGGTGCCGAACTTACAGCAGCTTATCCGCTAAGCGCTGAACTTACCCCCGATTCGTTGATTGATAAAAATGAAAGAGAAAAATTGCATGCTGCTTACACAACGTTAGTAGAGTTGGGAAACCAATATAATATTTTGAAAGTGAGCAAAAAGCAAACTTCGCATACGCGAACCGCTGCAGCCAATGCCCTGTACGAAAAACTTATATGGTTTAGCAATGTTGGTAAACGTATGTGGTTAAGCCGCGATGAGGCACTTTACAAGTCGTATGTGCTGACACAATACCGTAAAGCAAAGCGTACCAAGTCGGAAACCAATACCGCCTATGCCGCCTAAGTTAAAGGAAACAAAAAAAGCCCGCTGTACAGTGGGCTTTTTTTTTACCTGCCGGCTTTATTTTGGTACGAAAACGGCGAATTGGAACATGGAAATACGAGATGCTCAGCTAAAAAGGGCTTGAGCCCTGCATGCCATTATGCGAATTACGGTTGATTTAAAAACACAATTTCTTTAAATCCAAAATACTGCAATTCGCCGGATTGTGTTTCCACCTGCAGCGAGCCTAATTCGTGTACCTCGGTAATGCGAGCTATAAAAACCTTACCGGCGGCTTCATACGTGCACCATTGGTTAAATTGGTAAAGTTTCGACAAATATTCGGATTTAATAGCGCACAAATCATTCGATTTCAGTTGCTTATAGCGCAAAAACAAGGCGGCTAAAAATTGACTGAAAATAAGTTTAACATCCAATTCGTTGTTCGTAATTAGCGACATAGAAGTTGGATTCGGTACAGCGCCGGAAAACTGCAACTGATTAATATTTAAGCCTAAACCTATAATAGAACTGCCATAAGTGCTTCCCATAATCGAATTTTCGATAAGAATTCCGCCCAATTTCTTGTTTTCAACGTAAATATCGTTAGGCCATTTAACTTTCACGCCGGGAATAAACACTGACACAACGTCATGTACAGCCAACGAAACTGCCATTGAAAGATAAAATTGCTTGTCTAGTGACAAAAATTCAGGTTTTAGAAAAACCGAGCAAAGTAAATTTTTATTTTTTTCGCTCTCCCAAACATTGGTTCGCTGCCCTCTGCCAGCCAACTGAAATTCGGTTCTAACAGCCGAACCCTCAGCTATTTTGCTGCTTTTGTATTCAAGTTTTAACCAATCGTTGGTCGATTGAATTTCGGGTAAATGGTAAATAACTGCTTTTTCGAAATATTCGTGTTTCATAACGGTTCGTGTTTTGTTAAAATGAATTTAACGGTTAAAATTATTCAGATTAACGAATATATAAGTTAAAATTTTTAATTTTGCCAAAAAATATTTTAACAGTGCAAAAAGTGATTAAGACAGACAAGTTATTAAGTATTGTAATTGAAGGAATTGCAAGAAGAAAAGGAAATAACGCAGTAAGTTTAGATTTAAGTAAATTCGAGAATGCCATTTGCGATTATTTTGTAATTGCCGATGCAGAATCGACCACACAAGTAATGGCAATTGCCGATTCGGTACGCGAAATTCTTCGCGAAGAGGCCGGATTGAAAATTTGGAGTTCGATGGGGTATGAAAATGCTCAATGGATTTTGCTCGACTTTGGCGATATTGTAGTGCACGTTTTTCAGAAACCATACCGCGATTTTTACAATTTAGAAGGGCTTTGGGCCGATGCACCCCTTATAGAACACTCGTTAGTTTAAATAGGTTTTGCAATAAAAACAATGTTTAATCGTTTTGTTTTGGCTAGGAATTTAATTATACGAATACGAAAAAATGGGCGAAGAAGAAAAAACAAATAACAATCACAATAAATTGAAAGCACCAAAATTCAATATTTATTGGATATATGGGCTTATTGCAATAGTTTTTATTGTAATTCAGTATTTTAATGTAGGTCAAGAACCACAAGTTATTTCGTGGCAACGTTTCGAAAAGGAAATGCTGCGCGCTAAAGAAGTGAATAAAATAGAGGTTGTGAATAAAAACAGAGCCGAAATTTTTATTAAAACGGAGTTTCTTGATAAAGAAAAGTTTAAAGAGATTTCGACCAAAGGTTTTGGTCAACTGGATAATCTTGGGCCGCATTATTATTTCGATATTGGGTCAATAGAAACTTTTGAGAAAAAGCTTGAACTGGCGCAGGCCGATTTTGCTGAAGATCAGGTTGTTTCGGTAACTTATGTTACCCGAAAAGACTATTTTACCGAAATTTTAGGCTATTTACTTCCAATTATAATATTGGTAGGTATCTGGATTTTTATTTTCCGCAGAATGGGTTCGGGTGGCGGAGGCGGAGCCGGCAATATTTTTTCAATCGGTAAATCGAAAGCTAAAGTTTTTGATAAGGAAGATGCATTGATTAAAACTAATTTCAAGGATGTTGCCGGACTTTACGAGGCAAAAGTTGAAATTATGGAAATTGTTGACTTTTTGAAAAATCCGAAAAAATATACCCAATTAGGCGGTAAAATACCAAAAGGAGCATTGCTTGTAGGCCCTCCCGGTACCGGTAAAACCTTACTTGCAAAAGCAGTGGCAGGCGAGGCAAATGTACCCTTCTTTTCAATGTCGGGTTCCGATTTTGTTGAAATGTTTGTAGGCGTTGGCGCATCGCGTGTTCGCGATTTATTTTCGCAGGCAAAAGCCAAAGCGCCTTGTATTATATTTATCGACGAAATTGACGCCATAGGCAGAGCACGCGGCAAAAACCCGAACATGGGCGCTAACGACGAACGTGAAAACACGCTTAATCAATTGCTTACCGAAATGGACGGTTTTGATACCGATGCCGGAGTTATTATTTTGGCGGCCACAAACCGCGCCGATATTTTAGACAGAGCACTGCTTCGTGCCGGACGTTTTGACCGACAAATACATGTTGAATTGCCGGATTTAAACGAGCGTAAGGAAATTTTTATGGTTCACCTTAAAAATGTTAAGATTGAACCAAACTTAGATGTCGACTTTTTAGCTAAACAAACCCCCGGATTTTCGGGTGCCGATATTGCCAACGTTTGCAACGAAGCTGCCTTAATTGGTGCACGTAAAGACAAAACAATGGTTGAAAAGCAAGACTTTTTAGACGCTGTAGACCGAATAATTGGCGGTTTGGAAAAAAAGAATAAAATAATTACGGTTGAGGAAAAACGTACGATTGCCTACCACGAAGCCGGACATGCTACCGTAGGTTGGTTGCTTGAACATGCGCACCCATTGGTTAAGGTAACTATTGTACCGCGCGGTTCGGCGTTGGGTGCAGCTTGGTATTTGCCCGAAGAACGTCAAATAACAACCAAAGAGCAAATTTTCGACGAAATGTCGGCAACTTTGGGCGGACGTGTTGCGGAAGAACTAAGTTTTGGTAAAATTTCGACCGGTGCAATTAACGATTTAGAACGCGTTACCAAACAAGCATACGCTATGGTTGCTTATTTTGGAATGAGCGAAAAAATAGGGCATTTGAGTTTTTACGATTCTTCCGGCTCGAGCGAGTTTGCTTTTTCCAAGCCTTATTCGGATAAAACTGCCGAACTAATTGACGACGAAGCAAGAAAAGTAATTGAAAAAGCTTACGAACATGCTCGCAAAGTATTAAGCGAAAACTTTGAAGGCTTTAAGCAATTGGCCGAAATACTGCTTGAAAGAGAAGTTATTTTTAGTGAAGATGTGGAGAAAATTTTTGGTAAAAAAGCTCGAAAAGACCGCTATGAAATATACAACGATGAAAACCCGAAGGTTGTAGCAGTTGACGAATTGATAACCGACCAAAAACCTGAAATATCGGAAGAGTCGAAACTGAATTAATTTGATTTCAAAAAAGCAAAATAAAAAAACTTATTCAGTATTTTGCAACTCGACCGAATGCTAAACAACAATAAGTTTTTTGATAAACCGAAAATAATGCTTAATTTTATTCGCAAATTTAAATAATAAAAAATTATGGACGGTTGGATAAAGGTTTGCAGTTGCGGCGAAATTTATAGAGCCGAAGTTATTCGCGATGCATTGATTCAGAACAATATACCGGCAGTAGTATACAACGAAAAAGACAGTTCGTTTTTATATGGCGAAGCTGTTATATACGTTGAAGATACAAATTTGGAGCGGGCACAGAATATTATTAAAGAATTTGGTGAAATTGAATAATTTTTACAAGAGGGCAGGTACCGCATTTTTTATTGCGGCTTCGCAAATAACGGTTGCCTTTATTGGCAAAGAAGCGGTTTTCGTATTTTATGCTATGGTTGCAGCTTTAACACTTTGGGAGTTTTACTCGCTTAATAGTTTGCACCATGTTTTGTCGAACAAAATAGCCGGAGTTACTGCAGGTTTGATTATTTATGCTTCGGTATTTCTTATGTATAATAATTATGTCGAAACCCGTTTTAGTATTTTACTTTTGCTTGTTCCTATTGTATTTTTATTGCTCGAAATGTACGGGAATAGGCCGAAACCTATAACCAACGCCGGCTTTACTATATTTGGTATTATATATATTATTCTTCCATTTTCAACGCTTATATTACTTACCTTTCCGCCGGCTACCAACCATGTGTATTCGTCAGGAATTTTAATAGGTTTTTTGGCATTGCAATGGGTAAACGACACCGGAGCCTATATAGTAGGTTCCAGAATAGGAAAAAGAAAACTTTTTGAACGAATTTCGCCAAAAAAAACATGGGAAGGATTTTGGGGTGGATTAGTTACTTCGGTAACATTTGCAGTTGGCTTCGCTTATTTTATTCCTGAAATTTCGCTCGTATCATGGATCGTAATTTCGCTGCTCATTGCAGTGTTCGGAACCTTGGGCGATTTGGTTGAGTCGTTGTATAAAAGAAATTTGGGTGTAAAAGATTCAGGAAACCTGCTACCGGGTCATGGTGGTTTCCTCGACCGATTCGACAGTTTATTGTTTTCGGCACCCTTTGTTTTTATTTACTTATATCTTTTTAATTAGCCTTGAGGCATATAAAAATCTTACGAGTATGACATTACACAGAGAAGGCACAAGCCTTATAATTAGCACCTTTGTTATTTTGGCAACCGTGGTTGGCTTACTGTTTAAATTTAGCGATTTGGCTATGTTAAATTATGCAATTGCTATACTTGGGTTTGCGTTTTTTATCATTATTGTTCAGTTTTTTCGAATTCCAAGTCGTATCGTTCAGCTTTCCGATACTACCGTTTTATCGCCCGCCGACGGACGAATTGTAGTAATTGAACAAGTAGAAGAAACCGAATATTTTAACGATAAGCGATTATTGGTTTCGGTTTTTATGTCGCCTTTTAACGTGCATGCAAATTATACGCCTTGCGCCGGTACTATTAGTTATTATAAATACCACGCCGGCCTGTTTTTAGCAGCTTGGCTGCCCAAATCGTCAACCGAAAACGAACGAACAACTACTGTTATTAAACGCGCCGACGGGCAAGAAATACTATTTAGGCAAGTAGCAGGAGCATTGGCAAAGCGCATAAAAACCTATACAAATACCAACGATAAAGTTAAACAAGCGCAAGAATTTGGCTTTATAAAATTTGGCTCGCGAGTAGATGTATATTTGCCGTTGGACGCTAAAATTAAAGTAACTTTAGAGCAAACTGTGCGCGGTAGACTAACAGTTTTAGCCGAATTGCCACTTAAATAAAATAGCCTTTTCAGGTTAAAAAATGAGCACCGCAACAAAAAGCGTTGCTCATTTTTTTTGTTGAACATGATAAAATTCAGAATTTCCGGAAAAATAATGGGTTAAATTAGCGCAATTATAAAAACCATTTTAAAACTGCTTATTTTATGAAAAATTTTACTTTTATTTTGTTTGTATGCTGCATCATTAGTTCTACTGCTTGCGAAGATACGCAATCGGGTTTTAGTCCTGCTAACCTTACAATTACCGCTTCAACAACCGAAATTCTTGTTAATGGAACAAATACCATTGTATTAAAGGTTACCGATGAGAAAAAAAATGATGTAACCGACATGGTCGACATTTATTTGGGTTCAGAAAAGCTAAACGAAGCAAGTTACAAACCCACCAAAACCGGCGAGCTAAGCTTTTATGCCAAGTACGAAAACATAAGCTCTGCTGCTTTAATCGTAAATGCCTTGCCCGAAGTGCCGACTTACACCAAAAAAGTACTTGCCGAAGACTATACAGGAGCATGGTGCGGTTATTGTCCGCGAATAGCATATAAGCTCGATGCGTTTTATGCTACGAACAAAAAAATGGTGGCTGTAGCCATACATAACGGCGATGAGTTGGTTTTCAATAAAGAAGCATTGTTGCGCTCAGAATTTAACGTAACCGGATTTCCAACGGTTATGGTAAACCGAAGTTTTAAATGGTCGGAAAACAATAGCACATTCGACTCGGAATTGCAGAAAAAACCGTTATTGGGTTTGGCAATTGAAAACAGTGTAACCGGCTCTACCGTAAATGTTACCGTAAAAGTTGGTTTCGAAATAGCTTTGACAGCTCCTCTAAATTTGGTTGTTTGCTTGCTTGAAAATAAGGTAGTTTTGGCTCAAGTTAATTATTATAATAACGATCCCACGTCGCCTTGGTACCAACGAGGCAATCCAATTGCCGATTTTGAACACAACCACGTATTAAGAAAAACAGCCACCGATATATTTGGCGATGTAATTCCTGCCACTCAAATTAAAAAGGAAACACCTTATCAAAAAACGTTTTCGTTTACAATTCAACCCGAATATAATATTAATAATTGCGAAATAGTTGCATTTGTAATGTACGACAATACATATATGGTTAAAAGTGGAGTGCTGAATGTTCAAAAAACAAAAGTTGGAACAAATCAAGCTTTCGATTAATTCATAACAAATTAAAAAGCGGTTCATTTGAATAACATGAAGTTAACAATTCATTCTATTGAAAAAGTTTAAGAAAATATATGTTGAAATTACAAATGTTTGCAATTTGAATTGCGAATTTTGTCCAACATCGGAACGAACCGGTGTATTTATGAGTTTGCTTCAAGTTGAACAGGTTTTTATTGCCATAAAGCCGTTCGCCGATTATGTGTATTTGCATGTAAAAGGCGAACCGCTTTTACACCCCAAAATTGATGAGATATTAGATTTGGCAGCACTTCACGAAATAAAAGTAAATATAACCACCACCGGAACATTGCTTAACAAAGTTGGGCATAAGTTATTGGAAAAATCAGCGTTGCGGCAAATAAATTTTTCGTTACACAGCTATAATCAAAATCTGGCGGCGTTTAGCAAAATACCTTATTTCGAAACCATTTTTAATTTTGCCAATAGACTTCAACTTTCGTCGGAAACTATAATTTCGTACCGGCTATGGAATTTACATGGCATTTACCAACCGGAGTTGCAACAAGCAAAAAACAAAATTGTACTTTCAGAAATTGAGAAAGCATACAATTTACTACCAATAGAAGAAAAATACAACCCCGGAAAAGGCATAAAAATTCGTGAGCGCTTATACCTAAATTTCGAACCACAATTTGAATGGCCAAGTATGCAAAATACTACCGAAAGTGAAACCGGCTTTTGCCATGCTTTACGAACACATGCCGGCATATTGGCAGATGGTACGGTTGTACCTTGTTGTTTGGATGGCGAAGGAGTTATGAATTTGGGTAATATTTTTGAAAAACCATTTAGCGAAATTATTTCCGATCGCCGAGCTACTGCCATTTATAATGGGTTTTCGTCAGGAACAGCTATTGAACCCTTATGTAAAAAATGCAGTTTTAAAGAAAAATTCTGAACACGCATTTAGCAATATCCTATAGTATTTACTATTCAAATAAACTGCATATCGCTATTAAACGTACAAGAACTTAGCATTACATCAATTCAAAAAAGAATAGAAAAGCATTATTATAAGTTAATTATGAAAGTACAATTAATTAAATTAACAGTTGAATGAAATTGGTATTTTTATTTGCTATTTGCCAAATGCTCTACATATGCACGGTCGGATTTTTGAATGTGGTTGCTCCACCAGTCTTTCAAAAACGAAGTAACTTCGATGGTTAAAAGCAGTTTGCCGGTATTAAAACGCGATTCAAAATCTTTTACTTTTGCAATAAATCGGTCGTGGTCTTCTTTATGCGAATCGAAAACCGGATAGCCTTTTTCCTTCAATAATTTTTCTTCGTAGCTAAAATGAAAAACGGTATAATCGTTCATCCCTTTAATAAGTTTCTGAATGCTCTCGTTTCCGGCACCGTTTTTAAGTGCGGTGTAAAATTCATCAATCATGTCAACCATTTTTTTGTGCTGGTCGTCAATGGCAGAAATGCCAAGTTTCATTGAATCGTTCCAATCAAAGTAAGCCATAGGGTATAAATTTGGGTTTTATAAAAACAATATCTATGCTTTAAAAAATCGAGTATGCGATTTGTCGGTAACTTTAATATGATTTCGGAGCCACTCTTTTAAAAAGCCGGTAACTTCAACAGAAAGCAGCATTTTTCCGGAATTAACCCTTTCAGCATAATCTTGAACTTTGTTAATAAAGTTCGTATGCTCCATTTTATGAATAAAAAGCGCTTGCTTGTCGTGTCTTTTTAATAAGTTTTCTTCGAAACTAAAATGATAAACCGTATACGTTTGCAATCCTTTCAAGAGTTTCTGCATGGTTTCTTTTGGCTCTTTTTTACTTATTCCTTCATGGAATTCGTTTATTAATTTTATTAATTCTTTATGCTGATTATCAATTGTATGAACACCTAATTCCAGCGAAGAGTCCCATTCGATATACGCCATAATTGTTTTTTTTTGAATGAAGAATCATTTTTACGAAACATTCATCTATATATATTAGAACTAAAACGGACAAATATTAATTTGCTTAATTCTAATATAATATAGCGAATTTTGGTTTTGTATTTCCTGCAAATCTAATAAAAAACATAATATTTGTATACAAACGCCCAAATTTAATGCGATGTACGAATATTTTTGCCTGTTCCGGTGAGCAGCGGATTTAGCTTTTCGTTATAAAAAGCTATGAAGTCGTTGTTATTTACTTGGCGGTAGCCGGTCATAAATTCTTCGTCTTTGTATAGCAACCGATTAATAGTTTCGGGCAGTACATTTCCTTCCAAGCGGTTTGCCATTATTTCGGTGCTGTAACTTTTTCGAGCCATTAAAAAAAGTTGGTTTTTGTATTTAGAAAGGTACATCGAAATATAGAATCCGAAAATATCTTTGGCATTTTCGCGGTTAAGGTATTTGAATGCGCCTTCGACCTTGGTTGGGGCTAAAAATTGCAACTTGTTTTTTTCGCGCAACATTTGCGAAAGTTCGTCGATATGCCCCCTGCAAGCCAAGGCAAGTACATAATTATAAAACCAATAGGTATAGTAGAATAGGTATTCTTTATATTCTTTATCTTTATATTTACGGGTGCAAATTTTTTCGGTAATATTGGCAATTGCAGCATTATACAATAAAATATTGTTGGGGTCTAAGCTTTCGAGCAACCGGTTATAAATTTCGTAAGCCTCGGTTATTTGCCCGTTAAGGTGCATGTAATGTGCCAATTTAAAACGGTCGTCCCAATTTATAAACGGCGAAATACGAATAGACTCTGTAAGCAACGAAATGGCTTCGTTTAAGTCCGATTTTTTAAGGGTAGCGGCTTCTTTGCTTAACAGTTCCGATTGTTCTGCCAAACCGGTTTCATCGGTTGCCGGTATAAGTTTGCCGGCATTTTTAAACAATTCGTCCGACGAAAAATTAACCGATTTTTTTGTCAACGGGTCCTCTACCTGCGGTTTGTCGGGCTGTTTTATGGGTGGTTTCGGATTTGCTTTGCTCGACACAGCGGCTGCTTTGCGCTTAATGGCAACATCGGTAAACTCGTCGTTTTCGGGCGCCAAATTAATTAGCGTTTTTACATTGGGGCTAAGTTCGTGTTTTTCGTCTTCCTCTTTAGGTTTCAGAATAACAAACGTACTGCCGGGCAGCGTTCTGTTTTTTACTACAAAAGCTCCCAAAAATACCAGAAACAATATGGCAAATGCAATTAGCATTGTTATTTTTACAAATGTTTGTGCAAATATATAAAAATAAATTACTTTATACTATTGTCTGTATTTTGTTTCGTCGCTGTCGTCTAAAATACTAAGGTAGCTTGCATAGCGCGATGGTGCTATTAAACCGCTTTCTACCTGGCTTTTAACCGCACAAGTCGGCTCGTGCGTGTGGGTGCAATTATAATATTTGCAGTCCGATAAAGTTTTCAACATTTCAGGAAAATAAATCGAAATATTTACTTCTTCCATATCTACCACTCCCAGTCCTTTTATTCCGGGAGTATCAATAATTTCGGCACCGAACGAAAGTTGGTGCATTTCGGCAAAGGTGGTGGTATGCTTTCCTTTCGAGTGGGCATCGGAAATGATTCCGGTTTTCAAGTTTAATCCCGGTTCTAAGGCATTAATTAAAGTCGATTTCCCAACTCCGGAATTGCCCGAAAACACGCTTACTTTTTGGTGCATAAGTTGCTTTAGCGCTTCTAAATTATAGCCGGTAGCAGCCGAAACGGCAATGCAAGGGTAACCAATTTTTTCGTACAACGAAAAGAGTTCGTGCATGTAGGCTATTTGTGATTCGGAATATAAATCGTATTTATTAAAAACAATAATTGTGGGTATTTTATAGGCTTGTGCGCTAACCAAAAAACGGTCGATAAAAATAATATTCGTTTCCGGGTCGGCAAGGGTTGCTAGCAGAAAAGCGGTATCGATATTGGCGGCAATAATATGCGCTTGTTTCGATAAATTAATCGATTTTCGGATAATATAATTCTGCCGTTCCTCAATTTTATTAATTACCCCGGTTTGATCTTTTTCGTCGAATTCGAAATGCACCACATCGCCCACTGCCAGCGGGTTGGTGGTTTTAATATCGGTAAGCCTGAATTTGCCTCTAATTCGGCATTCAAACACATCGCCTTCGGAGCGAACCGAATACCAACTTCCGGTAGACCTTATAATTACACCCTTCATCATTTTTATTGCAACTTTAATTGGGCGCTAAGTTATTGCTTTTTTGCGAAATTTGGATGCCTTTTTCTTCAACCTAAAACAAACAAAATACTTGGTTGGTATTCTGCTCGATGCTATGCTGCCGCGCAAACCCAAAGAACGAAGCAATACTTACTATTGCGAACCTTCAATCAGGTGCAAAAGAATAAATATAAGCTGATTTCGTTAATTATTTCGCACTTTGTGCATAAATATATAATTTCGCAGCAAACAAAATTTGAACATCATGAACAGCCAATTATTTAACAAAATTTTTAAAGAAAGTATTCAAGATTATTACACTTCGGGCGAATTATACCCTTCCGGAAAAATTCCGTATGCCGAAGGTTCAATAGAATTCTTATTATTCAGAAAAAACAGAATTGATAACATACAATGGAATTTAGAAGATATAATTAGAGAAGAAACCATTGAACCGGCAAAAGCGGTAAAAATTAAGCGAGAAATTGATGTTCGGAACCAAGAGCGAACCGATACCGTTGAGCAAATTGACGACATGATTTTTGCCGAATATAAAAACGTTGAATTGGTGCCGGGTTACCGTGTTAATACCGAATCGGCAGCTTGGGTTATCGACAGGCTTTCAATTTTGAACATCAAACTTTATCACATGCAAAAAGAATCGGTTCGCGAAGGCGCTTCCGATACGGTAAAAGCAAAATGTTTGTTTAAATTAGGCATTCTTAATCAGCAATATTCCGATTTGTCGTTTGCTTTAGACCAACTGCTTAGCGAAATAGCCACCGGAAAATGCAAAGTGCATACTTACAAGCAAATGAAAATGTACAACGACCCGGAATTAAATCCGTTTTTGCGCAAAAATTAATACTGAAATAGAAGTAGCTGAATGCACAGTAAGCTCTGACAGAGTTTTAAAACTCTGTCAGAGCCAATATACAACAGATACTACGATTAAAAGCAGTGTCTTTTGAATCTTTAGGCAGCTTCTGTTTTTTTAGGCTTTTACTTTACTATGAAAAAAAACGTACTTATTATTCGCCTTTCCGCCATGGGCGATGTAGCCCTTACGGTTCCGGTACTTAAGGCCGCTGCCTTAACCTACCCCGAAACCAATTTCACCCTGCTTACACGCCCAAAATTTACCGAAGTTTTTGCCGGAATCGAAAACATTAGCTTTGTTACGCCCGATTTTGCAGGTAAACACAAGGGGTTTGCAGGCTTAATACGCTTATTCATTCTTATTCGGAAACAAGTAAATCCGGATAGGGTTATTGATGTACACGATGTACTGAGAACTAAAATATTGCGCATTTTATTCAGCTTATTTGGGGTTAAAAGTGTTGTTTTCGATAAAGGGCGAAACGAAAAGAAAAACTTGGTTAAAAGCAAGCAAATTAAACCTTTACAACATGCTACCGAAAGATATGCATTAGCCTTTGCCAAAGCCGGTTTTGCAATTAATCTTTCAGAAATTACCTATCCGGTGGTTGCCCTAAAAAATGAGGCAAAAGTGCACGAATTCACGGGCGAAAAAAACGAAATTTGGATTGGAATTGCGCCTTTTGCTTCAACTAAAGAAAAAACATACCCGCTGTTTTTAATGCAAGAAGTAATTAAATTACTGCTACAAAAACCGGTTACTATTATTGTTTTTGGTGGCGGTAAAAAAGAAGAAGCACAAACAGAAAATCTTACCGCACTTTCCGACCGAGTAATTTCGGCAGTAAGTAAACTTAAAATTCCGGAAGAAATGGCGCTTATGTCGCAATGCGATGCATTTATTGCTATGGATTCGGCAAATATGCATTTGGCAAGGCTTTGCGGTATACCCACTGTTTCGGTATGGGGAGCAACCCACCCGGCAACCGGCTTTGGTGCAATGGGGTATGAATATGAACAAAATGCAATACAAGCCAATTTACAAGAAGTTACTTGCCGCCCGTGTTCGGTTTTTGGCAACAAAGCTTGCTATAAAAACAGTTGGGAATGTTTTGCAATTATTCAACCTTCCGAAATTGCCAACCAATGTTTAGCGCTTTTAAAAATTGAAAACTAATTATTGAATGCTACTAAAACTAAGACCAAGCTTAAAATGCAATTGGACAAATTATGTGTATTTTGTAGTGTTTTTATTTTGCAGTAATGCAGCATTTTCGCAATCAACCATTGCCGCATATTCAACCGAAATACCAAAGTTTTCTTTTAGTTTGGGTGCACAGCCCGGCATAATTTTACCCACAAGCGCATTTGTTCGCGGACGCAATGCCAACAGAGAGCCAATGTGGTTTTACGAAGGGGTTTATGCCCGAATGAGTTTTGGTACATCGGGCAAAAAAGCATGGCAACAAATTTATAACAACCCCGGTTTTGGCTTTGGTGCTTATGCTGCAAATTTGCATAACAAAACCGAATTGGGTTATCCGTATGCAGCTTTTGGTTTTATTGATATTCCGGTTGTGTTGTTTAAAAAACAAGCTGCCGTATTCGAGTTTGGGGTAGGGCTTGCCTATAATTGGAAATATTATTCGCCGGCAAACCCATGGAATATGTCGTTTGGAATGCCGGCTTCGGTATTTTTGGATTTTTCGTTAAGTACCGAATATAAATTAAACGCCAACACGCGCCTGCAAGCCGGAATCAGTTCAACTCATTATTCCAACGGTGGTTTAAAACAACCAAACCACGGGATTACTACCTTTACACCAAAACTAAGCATATTTTTCGATTCGAAACAAAAACTAAAGCAAGCAACTGCTATCGAATTGGAAGAATTTAAACCGGATTACGAATTTGAAATTTCAGTTTTGAGCGGTATAAAAAACGTACTCATAAACCTGCCCGATGCCGGATTTAACGACAAATACAATGGTCGCTATTTTTCATTATTCGGTGCTACTGCGGCGGTTTATAAAAACTTTTCGCGCAAAGGCAAATTTGGTATTGGCTTAAACGCTACCTTTAATTCGGCATCAAATTTATCGTTTTATTGGCTCAATGAACATATTATTACACATTCGCCCGGTTTTTCCTATCAGTTTCACGCCAGCATATTTCCATCGTACGAAATAAGCATGCACCGAGCAGCTGCTTTTATACAACCTGCCATTTATATTTTTAAACGAAATTTAACCGACAAATCGGGTTGGCTATATGGCAGAACCGGAATAAGATACTATGTGTTCAAAAACATGTACGTGGGGGTAAACTTGAAAATGGTAGAAGGTTTCTTCCCCGATTATTTAGAATGGAATATAGGTGTTGGGCGAATAAAATTCAAAAAATAGCTTGAATGAAAACTTTTTAGGAAGAAGTAAAATAGATTACCGTGTAGAATGAGGAAATTTAAAAATTTCACAGCGTATAATGTACGATAAAATTGTATAATTATTTATGCTAAAGGCTAAGACCTTAGTTAATTAGCATAGTTTGTTCAATTATATTCGGTAAGGGCTGCACCGTAGTGTTAAGCAATCCGTCACAAACGTTACGTGACAAGCGTGCCAAGCTTGTCTAATATCCGCTCAAATTACCGTATTTTCAGCCCGGCTGCTTATTAAAAGCAACCCAATAAATGTAATGGCACCGTTCAGAATCAATATTTCGAAACCAAATTTGTAGCCGTTGAACAAAACTTCGGAATACATATTTACTACGTAGCAAATTATTGGCGAAAGAACGGCAACTAACGGCACAAACTTATCGTTTACTTTGCGTTTCAAAAACAAACCAAAACTATATAAGCCTAATAGCGGGCCGTAGGTATAACCGGCTACAGTAAATACTTTGCTAATAATAGCTTGGTCGTTTATGGCTTTATATATTACTATAATAAGAAGCAACAGGGCAGCAAAACTAAAATGCACTATGTACCGAATATTGCGCTTTTTGGCTTCCGATAAATTTGGTTTGTTGTTCAACCCCAAAAAATCGACGCAAAAAGAAGTGGTCAACGAGGTAAGTGCGCCATCGGCACTTGGGAATGCTGCCGATACCAAACCAATCATGAATACCACCCCGGCAGCCGGCGTCAAATAATTAAGTGCTATGGTCGGGAACAAATCGTCGGTAGTGCCGGGTACCGAAATACCTTTTGTTTTGGAATAAATTAATAAAATTGCACCCAAAAACAAAAACATTAAATTTACGAAAACCAGTATAAAGCTAAAGGTAAACATGTTTTTTTGTGCTTCGCGAAGGTTGCGACAACTCAAATTTTTCTGCATCATTTCTTGGTCTAAACCGGTCATGGTTATGGTTATAAACATACCGCTAAGAATTTGTTTCAGAAAAAAGTTCTTTGCGCTCCAATCGGTTACCACCATGTTCGACACTTCGGAATTTGAAACTTCCTTAATAAGCGACAAAATTGAAACATTTAAATCTTTGGCTATAAACCAAATTGACAACACTACCGCCAAGAGCATAAAAACAGTTTGAAAAGTATCGGTCCAAACAATGGTTTTTATACCGCCTTGGTAGGTATAAATAATAACCAGTACCAAAAACAGCAGCACCGTAACCCAAAACGGAACATTCCAAGCATCAAAAATGAAAATTTGCAATACATTAATTACAATAAACATGCGGAACGAAGCACCGATAGCTCGCGATAACAGAAAGAAAAACGCTCCGGTTTTATACGACCAAAACCCAAAACGCTGATGCAAATACGTATATATTGAAGTAAGATTTAACCGATAATACAGAGGCAATAAAACCAGGGCAACTACTGCATAACCAATTAAATAACCGACTACTATCATCATGTAGGTAAATTGCGTAGTGCCTACCCAACCCGGAACCGACATAAACGTAACCCCCGAGAGCGAAGCACCTATCATACCAAAAGCCACTACAAACCACGGCGATTGTTTATTGCCCACATAAAAAGTTTCGGAGTTCGAACGCCTCGATGTAAGGTAGGCAACTAAAAATAACAGACCGAAATAAAGTACTATAATTAAAAATATTACTGCTGAATTCATGGATAATAAGGTTATTAGTCAATAGTTTAACTGTGCTAAATTAAATTGCCAAAAACACAACCGGTTATACAGTTGCAAGTTTTAGTGCAAACTCAACATATTACCGAACAAAAGTATTAAAATTACCAAACATCAAAAATCTTTATTTTGAAAAGAAATGCTTTGCGAGTTAGAAATAAACAGCAAAAATCATTCTTTTTACTGATAAAAAGCAGGATTTGGTTCAACCGCGTAAGTTAATTTTGCACCAACTAAAAATTAAACCAATGAGAAGTTTTTCGACCTATCGCTTAGTAAAAAGCGAAGATTTAAATCATCACGGTACCTTATATGCCGGCAGAAGTGCCGAATGGTTTGTTGAATCGGGCTTTGTTGCCGCATCAAGTTTATTGCCGGCTAAAAACATTATTTGTTTAAAAATTCATGGCATGTCGTTTTTGCATCCGGTTCGCCCGGGGCAAACCATTTGTTTCGAAAGCAGGGTAGTTTTTACCGGCAAAAGCAGCCTGCGAGTGTATACTAAGGTGTATTTGGGCAATCAGCCCGAGGTTTTATATGTTGAAGGTTTTATTACCTTTATTCATGTTGATGAAAATACGAAACCAAAACCGCACGGATTAGAAATTGTTCCGGAAACAGAAGAAGAAATAAAATTGTACGAATTGGCTAAGAACGTATAGGGAAATTTTGAATAAATAATTGTATCAAGTACGAAGTACCATGTACCAAGGAACTTGAATATTAGCTAATTTGTTAATTCGTTCTATTCAGTCAATTGGGTTAATTCAGTTAATTAAAAAAAATCGGTCTGACCAAAAAAAAACTTCTGTAGTTTTCTTCCGGTCAGACCGATATAAAGCCAATAAGCTATTTAACTTTTACCGTTACTTTTCGGGTATCGGTTCCTGTGGCATCACTTGCTCTTTTATATACAAACTCCAAGGTATACTTCCCTTTTTTTGCCGCTTTAAAAATTAAAGCCTCGGTTCCGCCTACCCCAACCATTTTATTAGGGTTTGGGTCTGATGTATAAACTCGCTCGGTTAAATTTAATGCTGTAGAATCGAATTTACTTATAAACCAAGTATATCCGGTACTTGGGTTCGAAGCCAGATTAATGTTGAAGGTCGAATTAAGCTCGGTATTAATTACCTCTTTGGTAGCTTTGTTTTTTGAACTTTTGCACGAGTTTAATAAAAATGCGGTTGCTATTAGCGCTACAGTTAGCATTTTTATCGAAAAAAACAGGTTCTTTTTCATCGAAATAATGTTTATCGGGTTACGCCTTATGTTTGCATAAGGCAATTATAATACGTGCAAATATAAGAAATTTTTAAAACGTTTTTTGCGTTTCTTCATTAAAGCATGCTGTTCAGTTAAACATATTAAATTGTTTGTATATTGAATTCAAAAAATAGATTATTTTTAAAGGCGTGAAAAATTGCAGCTGTGAAATTGAAAAAAAAGAATTATGAAATTGTTTATTAGCTTGAAATATAAATGTTTATTAACTGTTTACTTCAGTTTAAGTGTATGCTATTGTTCCCAAATTAACGGACAAATACCACAATACGATTCGGGAGTTTTTACCTTCGACAGTAAGCGAAACAGCACGGTAAGCTTTTCGTTCGATTTAATAAGTAACTTAATTGTTATTCCGGTTTTGGTGAATAATTCGGATACCATGCGGTTTATATTAGATACCGGACTAAAAACCACCATGATAACTGAACTCGATGAGCAAGACACTGTAGATATAAATTATGCCAGACAGGTAAAAATTTTGGGTTTGGGCAGCGGCGATGCAATTGATGCGCTGGTTTCAAACGGAAATACTATAAAGCTGCCCGGTGTAACCGGAAACAAGCAAACCCTACATATATTAATGCAAAACGTATTCAATTTATCGGCGAAAATGGGTGTGCGTATTCACGGAATAATTGGCTACGATATATTTAGTCAGTTTGTTGTTAAAATAGATTATGCCAACAAAAAGGTATATATTATAGACCCGAAAAAGCATAAAATCCCCAAAAAAAACACGCGTTCGGTATCGGTTATCGATATGGAATTAAATAGCGGAAAACCCTATATTTATAGCACCATAACCGGAGAAAGCGGTTTTTCGCACAAAGCCAAAATATTGTGCGACACCGGAGCCAGCGATGCGATTTGGCTGCTCGATAACGGACAAACCATGAATTTGGTTCCTACTAAAAAAATAGCTTCGTACTTGGGTTTGGGTTTAAATGGCGAAATTACCGGACACCGCGGCAGAGTTTCCTCGATTGAACTGGGCAATTTTAAGCTAAAAGCTGTTACCGCTTCCTTCCCCGATTCGGTTTCGACCAATTTGCGCTCGCTGTTCGATAACAGAGACGGCAGTATGGGAGGCGAGATATTCCGCCGATTTACCATTACTTTCGATTATTCGCGCAATAAAATAGTACTGCGCCCAAACCGATATTTTAGCGACCGGTATAATTATAA
>JAIFNC010000183.1 GCA_020047935.1 Bacteroidota bacterium | reverse complement strand
TTTTTCAATGGGCAATACCTTGGCACCAAATTCCGATTCAATTACCGCCACAAACTGCGGATACAGTTTTTCCAACAAGGTTTCCCAAGGAAATTCTTTGGTTACCGTAATGGTAGTTACCGAAGTTGAGCTTGAAACTCCGCCAAACGGATTCATTTTACTTTTGGTGGTATTAGAAGTTTGTGTAACTTCTTTGTAGGTAGTGCCGCGCATAGAAAACGAAACAACGCCCACATTTTTAATTTGGCTTAACGGACGGCTTAAAAATGCGCTTGGTTTAAACAATTCGTAATTCATTTTGGCTTCGGTTCCTTGCGCCCTAATACCCGGGTTTAACTTTGGCTCGTTGCTTACGCTTATAAGTTTACCGTCGCTGTACACATGGGTGTACTTTACTGAGCTTAAACTTCCGCTTACATCGGTTGCGTTTTCGATACTTTCGATACCTACCGCCAAAAAACTTTTTTTGTAATTAAATACCGCTTCGTTTTCCTGAACTAAATTAATATTCCGAAAAGCCGCTGCCGGTATGGTAAGCGTAGTGCCTGAGCGAAGGTAGCAAACATCGTAAATGCTTTTAATACTTACTTGGTTTATGGCTATGCTTACTTTTAGCAAAGCGTTCGGCGGCACGGTTCCGCTCAGTTCAATAACCACATCTTTGGTTAGGTCAAGCGAAATGTTGTCTTTTTGTCCGTTAATTGAAATCACTTTAAAGTTGTATTTGCTCGGTTGAAGTGTAAAGCTTGCCTTTTCGCCCGACGAAGTGCTTAATTCAATTTTCTTGGGTGCCGAATTTGCCTCACTAATGTAGCTGTAATTGCCTATGGTTAAGTATTCGGCAGGTTTTCCGTCGACCATAAAAGTACCGTCGATTTTATAAAAACCGGCACCGCTTTTTTTTGTAAACATGAAGGCAACCAAGTCGCCGCCGGTTTTCCAACCGGGGAAAAATGCTTGCGACATGGTGCCCAGTTCGGCAGGAGGCAAGTTGCTTTCCATTCCGCCGGTTATTACCACATCGTTTAGCGTGGTAGTAGTTTGTGTGTTCGTAGGAATTAGTTTAGCTACTTTGGCAATTAGTTTGGTAAACGGCTTTTGGGTAAAACCTATTTGCGTGCAAAACACAAATAAAAAAGCAACGAATAATTTTCTCATAAAATTGGTTTTAAAGTGAATTTTCGGTTTTATAATGAATAGTTGATGCAACATAATAAACCTTCGAAACAATGTTGTTTCAAATTGTATAGATAAATTAAGAATGAAAACTGTTTTTTTTTTTGCGAAAACAAAAAGCAGAAAAAAGCAGAAAAATTTACTGTTGAAGTATTTAGAAACTTAAACGCATTGTGCAATTTAATTAAATTGTACAAATTTTACTTAAAAGCAACCGTGTTAAAAACATTGGTTAAAACAAATGTAGTGAATAAAATTCAATTAATCACTATTATTTCGGTAAATAATTACTTAAATAAGATTAAATAGAAACTTATTTTAATTCACAACCTTGCGAGCAGTTAAAAAATTTAATCGCTGTTTTAAAGCACATTAAAATTAAATTAAAAAATATTGCAACGCTGCGCAACCTTTTTGCCCTTCACTACATCTTTTAAAGTAGAAACAACATAAATATAGCCCAATGATTTTACATGCAGATGAGTACAGCTTATTAGAAACGAACCAGAAACATACCTTGGCACGTTTTAGTTTAAACGGAGCAACCGAAAAAATGAAACAAGAAAGCTATAGAAATGCTTTAATGAACTCGGTTAAAATTGTAGCTTCAAACAAACCTGCCGGAGTTTTGGCAAACCTTAAAGACTTGGTTTATACGGGTGCCGACAATTTTCACCTTTGGGTTCAGAAAGAAGTGGTAGGAAAACTGAACAATGCAGGCGTTCAAAAACTTGCTATTGTTAGAAGCAACGACGAAATTACGCGCGCCATGCTCGATAATTTTTCGATGCGTGCAAATTATTATTTTATGCAGACTCGGTTCTTCGACAACGAAACAGCCGCCAACAAGTGGTTGTCTGAATAAAAAAAAGTCGGTTGAAACCGACTTTTTTTTGCTCCATCCCACTAAATTAATGAATTAAATTTTGTTTTTACCGCAAATGCCGTTTACTTTGCAGTGTAAAATAGATACATGGAACAGTTTTTATTGCATAACGGCGAATTTTATCCTACCGGTATTCCGGTTATTCAGGCCGATAACCGCTCGTTTAAATTTGGCGACGGTGTTTTTGAATCGATTCGGGTGTACGGCGAAAATATAATGTTTTTAGCCGAGCATTTGGACCGATTAAAACGTGCATGCCAAGTATTGCAACTCGACATTCCGTTGGCTATTGGCACGGTCGAAAATTTGACTGAACAAATATTCAAACTATTGCACCGTAACCGATGGTTTATTGGTACCAAAATTAGAGTTACCGTTTACCGCAAAGCGGGCGGATTGTTTGCTCCCGAACATTCGGCGGCCGAATGGCTTATTGAAGCACAAAACCTCGAACATGGTTTCTATTCAATGAACTCCAAAGGGCTCATAGTTGGCATTTACTCCGATGTACGAAAAGTATACAACAAACTTTCGTTTTTTAAAAGCAGTAGCTCGTTGTTGTACGTTACCGCCGGTTTATTCCAAATGCAAAACCGGCTCGACGATGTGTTGCTGCTAAATAACCACAATTTTATTGTTGAAGGCTTAAGCTCAAATATTTTTTTGGTGAAAGGAAATTTTCTGCTCACACCCTCGCTCGATCAAGGTTGTGTTGAAGGTATAATGCGAGCGCAAGTAATACGCATAGCCGAGCAAAACGGATTTAAAGTGTTCGACAATTGTGCCATTGAACCCACCGACTTGGTAAAATCGGAAGAGGTTTTTCTTACCAATTCCGCCGGCATTCGTTGGGTAAGCGGTTTTGAACAAAAACGCTTTTTCAATAAAACAGCCACGTTTTTCTTAAACGAACTAAATAAAGAAGTCGTTAAAAAGCCATAGCTAATTCCAAGTAGGGTCTTGCGGAAAACTTGCCCAAATTTTATATTTACTGCCCAAACTTGCCAATTCGCATTCCCAAATGGTTGACTTGTCGGCAAAAAGTACTTTTTGTGAAGTAACCGTTGCTACCAACCACGAATTTTTATTAATTTCCGAATCGAGTTGCCCTGCCGACCAACCCGAATAACCAATAAAAAAAGTAATATCTTTAGGCTTTATAACTTGGCTGTGAATCAGTTCCTTTAAAACCTCAAAATTTCCGCTCCAATAAATGGTATCGAACACATGAATGCTGCCGGGTATAAGCGCACCGGCTGAATGCAAATAAAAAATTCGTTCGGTGTTTACCGGCCCGCCGGCAAAAACCTTGGCAGGAAAATCAGGAAAATTATTGATTACATCGTTAATGGTAATATCGAGCGGTTTGTTCAGGATTAAACCCACCGAACCTTCCGAATTATGCTCGGTAAGTAAAATTACCGCTCGTCCAAAATAACTGTCGCGCATAAAAGGCTCCGAAAGAAGTATCTTTCCTTGTTCCGGCTGTATATTATTATGTTTAATCTGAAAAATTTCCATGGCTAAATTGTAGGTCATTTCGTGTAATTTTTGAAAAAATTTAACATTCGACAACGTAAATATAAGGCTTTCAGCACTTAGATAATTAAATGCATATTACAATATTAATTTGAAAATTCAAAATTAGTAGCCGTTTTTTTTTATTTTTAACAATAATTATCAATAAATTAGCTTAAAAACCTTTTATTTGCACTAAAAACAGCAAACTTTTACACCAGACTGTAATTATAGCAATATCGCACTTTCAACATAAAACAACATGAATATAAAAAATTTCGAATTTAAAGCAAAAGTTACCGATTTAGCTTGGTACGAAGCCAAATTGAAAACCCTGAACCCCGAATAAGGAAACATCGAAAACTCGCTGATTAATTACGAACGCGAGGACTATGCAGGCTCAAAACTGTCGGAAATAATATTGTACAAACACGAACCTAACCCGGCGCTTAAAACTATTCTAACACGACAATTCGGCATAAAAGTGGTGGTTGCCAAAAAACGTAACATCTATTTTATCGACCACATAAAATTTCATTTCGATGAAGTAGAAAACTTAGGAACTTTTCTGGAAGTTGAGGCTATTGACACGACAGGTAACTTCACTATAGAAGAACTTAAAAACAGTTGCAATTACTATTTCGACTTTTTCGAACTTACCAACGCAAACCTTATCGACAAATCGTACAGCGATTTGATTATGGAATTGGAAAATTAGTATATTTACGCGAATTATACCGAATGGTTATCATGTAACCGAAAATAAATTTTCGTAACATGCTAATCCTTCGGCATTATACCAAACACTTTATAATGCATTTTGATAACGGTTTGGTATCAGAAATCAATATAAAAACTTATACCCAAATTAATAATGAACAGTCGCGTTTTTAAATTCTTCTTTAATCTTTGGCCTTGCTATTTTGGAACCGGCGGCAAAGTGGTATATTTTTCGCCCGATTACAAGCAGGCGCAAATACGTATTCCGCTCAATTTACGCACACGCAACTATGTGGGTACTATTTTCGGCGGCAGTATTTACGGCGCTATCGACCCAATTTTTATGCTAATGTTCATGAAAATTTTAGGCAAGGGTTTTATTGTCTGGGACAAATCGGCGGCAATTCGTTTTCTGAAACCGGGAAAAGAAAGTATATATGCCAATTTTAGTATTTCCGACTCCGAAATTGAAGACATTAAAAGCCAAGCCCAAAGCGGCAAATCGTTTACCCGAACATATACCGTTCAGTTGCTTACAAAAGCTGGCGAACTGATTGCCGAAGCCGATAAAGAAATTTATTTTAAGCAGAAAATAGTATAGAAAATTTGCCATTATCAAATGCATTTAGCCACAAAACACGCATTTTTTTTAATGGCTTCAACATAAAATTATATCTTTGCAAAAAAATGAATGTAACTATGAGTAATCGAGAAGTTCGCGTACGATTTGCCCCAAGCCCGACCGGTCCGCTGCATATGGGCGGAGTGCGTACTGCACTTTTTAACTATTTGTTTGCCAAACGACACGGTGGCAAATTTATTTTACGAATTGAAGACACCGACCAAACTCGTTTTGTTCCCGGTGCCGAAGAATATATAATGGAATCGCTTGCGTGGTGCGGTATTTCGTTCGATGAAGGTATTCGCGAAGGAGGAGCTTTTGGCCCTTACCGTCAGTCCGACCGAAAATCGTTGTACAAACAATACTCCGACCAATTAGTTGAGTCGGGTGCCGCTTATATGGCTTTCGATACTCCCGAAGAACTCGAAACCATGCGTACGAAGTTAGAAACCGAAAACGCTGCAATTCGACAATACAACGCCGGAACTCGCATGGGTATGCGCAATTCGCTTTCGCTTTCCGAAGCTGAAGTAAAAACCTTGCTTGCTGCCGGAACGCCTTATGTTGTGCGTTTTAAATTGCCAAACAACGAAGATATTGTAATAAACGACATTATAAGAGGCGAAGTTACTTTTAACTCGCTGCAACTGGACGACAAAGTGCTTTTTAAAAGCGATGGTATGCCTACTTACCACTTAGCCAATGTGGTGGATGATTATTTAATGAAAATTTCGCACGTAATTCGTGGCGAAGAGTGGCTGCCTTCCATGCCGTTGCACGTTTTGTTATACCGTGCGTTTGGATGGGAAGCGGTAATGCCCGAATTTGCACACTTGCCGCTACTGCTTAAACCGGTAGGCAAAGGTAAACTCAGCAAACGCGACGGCGACAAAATGGGCTTTCCGGTTTTCCCGATGCAATGGAAAGACCCCGAAACCGGCGAATTTTCGCGCGGATACCGCGAAGACGGTTATTTTGCCGAAGCTTTTGTTAACTTACTTGCATTGTTGGGTTGGAATTCGGGTACCGAGCAAGAAATTTTTACCATGCAAGCGCTTACCGAACTATTCGGTTTTGATAGAGTAAGCAAATCGGGTGCTCGTTTCGACCCTGAAAAAGCCAAATGGTTTAATCACCAATATTTGCAACTAAAAACGGATGCTGAATTGGCTTCGCTTTATCAAAAATTTTTGCAGCAAAAAGGTATAAAAGTTGAAGAAAGCGTATTGGTTAAAATTGTGCCGCACGTAAAACAACGGGTAAATTTTGTTCACGAAATGTGGGAGCAAAGTGCTTTCTTTTTTGTTGCACCTGAAAGTTATGACGAAAAAAGTGCAAAGAAAAACTGGAAAGAGCAAACCCCGGAACTAATGACCAAATTGGCTGAAGTGCTGGAAGCGTGTACCGAATTTACGGCGAATGTAACCGAAACCACGGTAAAAGCATGGATTGAAGCCAACCAACATGGTATGGGAGCGGTTATGAATGCCTTCAGACTTGCCATAGTAGGCGCACCGCAAGGGCCGCATATGTTCGATATTATTGAAGTGTTGGGCAAAACTGAAACCCTGAAACGATTGAAAAAAGCAATTGAAACAATAAAATAACTCTTTTTAAGCGTTAATTTAATTAAAAGCTGCCTTTAAATTGTTATAATTTAGGCAGCTTTTTTATTTTGAAATAGCTTA
>JAIFNC010000221.1 GCA_020047935.1 Bacteroidota bacterium | reverse complement strand
CTTTATAATTTTCAACCGCTTCGCGCTGGCTTTCGTTTAATGCTGCTAAATAATCGTACACAGTGTTTAAAATTTTGTGTTTCAAAAAAAAATATCAAAACTATACTATTGCATATTTTTTGAAGTTCTAGCTACAGAATAAATTCTGTTTTCTGAAAAAAAAACGCTTTTTTTGCAATTCAGAAAAAATAAAAAAACGCTTGCTTCAGAAAGGGCAAAAATATAAATTATTTCCGGTATGCTTAACAGAAAAAATACATTCTACAGTTTTTATCTTATAATTGCTTCGTTGCTCTTGAATTACAATTTGGTTTTTGCCCAGTTCAATTTGGCGATTGAAAGCAGAAACGGAATAAAACGCGACGATACCTTGTATATTTGCTCCGGTACAAAGGTGTTTTTTGCAGCCTTGCCAACTCCCCATTATGTACCCGATACCTTATTTAGCGATACCTTGGCGTTGTATACGTGGTATTTTGGCGAACATAAATTGGAAGGATTTATGGAAGATACCATTGAATATACCTTTACTACCAAAATTCCGCAATATATATTATTACGTGTTCAAGATAAATTCGATACCGTTCGTTGGGCTAAAACCCACATAAAACTTTCGTTGCAAGCAAACTTGTCGGGTACTGAAACCGATGCCGACGAATCGATGTGCAAAGGGGATAAAGTAATGTTGACCGGTGCATTCCGCAAACGTTCCGATTGGAAATATTCGCCAACGTTAGCAAAGTACGAAGCCACCCCAATGGAAATTTTCAATTTAGCCAATAATAAACCAAGCTACCAATCGTATATTTTGCATAATTCATTTCCGGTGGGCAGAAAATTTGGCGATAAGGATTTTGATGAACTCGATTCGGTTTGTGTTTATATGGAACATTCATCGGCACGCGATGTGAAAATTGAATTGCGCGGTCCCGACAGTACCTTGGTATTGCTTAAAGATGCCGACGGACACGACGTTTATCTGGGCGAACCAATTGACAATGAAACGAGCTTAACCGCCGGGAAACCGTTCAAGTATTGTTTCAACCAATTTTTTGCTGTCGATACCATGAAAAACATTAGCCTCGACAGTATTCCGCAAGGTTCGTATCAACCTATCGATACGCTTACCAAGTTTAAAGGCGAAAACATGAACGGCGAATGGACGCTTATAATTACCGACACCGTACCCCTCATTTTTCAACCTACCGAGCTAAACTTAGCAGTTGGGACAATCCGGCAAATACGGTTTCAAGTACCAATGTAACTACCTTAATAGCAAGCGATAATCCGGTGCAATACGGAAACAATTCGTATACATTTACTGTTTACGACGAAGAAGTATGGGATTGTCCGCACTATACCAACGTATCGGTACAGGTATCGAAACCGACCTTTACCGTTAGTGCAACCGAAGCTGAAGCCCCCGTGGATATCGATTTTACCAATACCACACCTTGGGCAGTTAGGTTCGAATGGTTTTTAGACAACGAAAAAGGAATTGACGCTACGAATGAAAACCCAAAGTTTCATTACGAAGATAAAGGAATTTATCATACTTTTTTACGCGCCTACAGCCTTAGCGGATGTAAGGATGATGCCGATACCATAAATGTTAAAATTACGGTTCCCGAATCAAAAGTAAATGAGTTTAATGTTTTTTCGCCAAACGACGATGGCAAGAACGACGTTTTTAAGCTTGATATTATAGCTATGAAAACTTTTGAAGGCTATATTTATAACCGTTCGGGCGACCGAATACATACTTGGAATAACTTGGATGAAGCAATGGAAGGCTGGAACGGAAGCATGTTTAACAACGGTTCGTTAAAGGCATCTGCCGGTGTATATTATTACGTATTTAAAGCGGTAGGCAAAGATGGTGTTGAACATAAGAAGGCAGGGTTTTTCTATCTGGTACGCTGATTTTTCGATTGCGCCTTAAATTTGTATTGATTTAACGATTCGATATGAAACAAAACCAGCATTCGGTTGTTTAACGTATCGATACGCAAAAATTGTTCGGTACCGCCAAAAAAGTACACAATGTATGGCTTTTGAGCCGTATCGGGTGTTATTAGTTGGTATTTGGCTGCAAAAGTCAGGTCGTTTTCAAAATACTCAAAGCACGAATCGTTTTCAAATATCCACGAATTGTTTGGCTCGTAAAGGCTCTGCCATTGCAATAATTTCAATTTCTCAAGCTGAACCACCTCTTGGTTGCAAGCAGTCGAAAATAGTTCAATAAGAACAAAGCACAAAAAAGGAAAAAACTTCATCATTAATTTTTGCATTCGTTTTCTTCAACAAAAATAATTAATGAAACCTTAAAAAGAAAATAGTTGAAAAAAAAGAAAAAAGTTTTCAACAAAATGAAAAAGCAAGTCGTTTTTTTTGAATTGTAAAGTTGAAAGTTAACTGTTGTTTACACTACGGAATAAATGTTGTTAGAATAACTGTTTTTTTTAGTAATTCATTCGTTATTAATATATTTATTTTCTACTTTTGCACCGTTTTTTAGAAGTAAAAATCGGAAAATTGGTGTAAGTAATTCTGATTCAATATAATTCGTAATTAATTTGTGTTGTTGAAAATTAGTTACGAAATGTGTTGTAATTCAAAATATTAATTATACCTTTGCAAGCCGATTAAAAGTAAGGAAATTGTAATAAATTAAAAAGTCTATATGCCTACAATTCAGCAATTAGTAAGGAAAGGACGGACACATATCGAGGACAAAAGTAAAGCTCCTGCATTAGATTCATGTCCGCAACGACGTGGTGTTTGCGTAAGAGTATACACTACTACGCCCAAGAAACCAAACTCGGCAATGCGCAAGGTTGCCCGTGTTCGTTTAACAAACGGAAAAGAAGTAAACGCCTACATTCCGGGCGAAGGTCATAATTTGCAAGAACACTCAATCGTGTTAGTACGTGGTGGTCGTGTTAAAGACCTTCCTGGTGTTCGTTACCACTTAGTGCGCGGTGCGTTAGATGCAGCCGGCGTAAACGGAAGAACTCAGCGTCGTTCGAAATACGGCACTAAAAGACCAAAAGCAGGAAAAGCAGCACCAGCAGGAAAAACCCCCGGAAAAAAATAGTTTGAGCAATGAGAAAATCGAAACCAAAAAAGAGACTTATCTTACCTGACCCTAAATTTAACGATGTAGAGGTTACACGCTTTGTAAACAACTTAATGTATAGCGGTAAGAAAAATACAGCCTTTTCTATATTTTATAATGCACTTGATTTAGTGGCTCAAAAAACTCAAAAAGAAGAGAAATCGCCACTTGATATTTGGAAAAAAGCATTAGAAAACATTACTCCCGGCGTTGAGGTTAAAAGCCGTCGCGTAGGTGGTGCAACTTTCCAAGTTCCTATGGAAATTCGTGCCGATAGAAAAGTTTCTATCAGTATGAAAAACTTAATTTTGTATTCGCGCAAAAGAGGCGGTCGCTCAATGGCTGAACGATTGGCTGCCGAAATTGTTGCTGCATACAACGAAGAGGGTGGAGCTTATAAGAAGAAAGAGGATACACACAAAATGGCTGAAGCAAACAAAGCTTTCGCTCACTTCAGATTTTAATAAAAGGATTCTATAAAAATGGCTAAGGATTTAAATTTACAGCATACTCGCAATATCGGCATCATGGCTCATATCGATGCAGGTAAAACTACCACTACAGAGCGTATTCTGTTTTATACAGGTATTACGCACCGTATTGGCGAAGTGCACGACGGAGCCGCTACCATGGACTGGATGGTTCAGGAGCAAGAGCGCGGTATTACCATTACATCGGCAGCTACTACTGCCTACTGGCAATATCACGATCAAGAGTATAAAATTAATATTATTGATACACCCGGACACGTTGACTTTACCGTTGAGGTAGAGCGTTCGTTACGTATTTTGGATGGCGCAGTTGCTGTATTTTGTGCAGTTGGCGGTGTACAACCTCAATCGGAAACTGTTTGGCGTCAGGCCGACAAATACGGTGTTCCGCGTATTGCTTTCATTAATAAAATGGACCGTGTAGGTGCCGATTTCTTTAATGTGGTTCAACAAATTAAAGAAAAATTGGGCGCTAAACCCGTTCCTATGCAAATTCCTATCGGACAAGAAGAAACTTTCCGTGGCGTTATTGACCTTATTGAGCGTAAAGCTATTATTTGGTACGATGACGAAAAACTGAAAACCAACTACCGATACGAAGAAGTGCCTGCCGATATGGTAGACTTAGTGGAAGAATGGCGCGAATTCTTAATTGAATCGGTTTGCGAACACGACGATGAATTGTTGGAGCGTTTCTTTGAAGACAGAACGCAAATTACGGTGGAAGAATTTATGGCAGCTACCCGCAAAGCGGTAATTAACCGTAAAATTACTCCGGTAATGGCAGGCTCGGCTTTCAAAAATAAAGGCGTTCAGCGTTTACTCGATGCGGTTGTAGCTTTATTGCCAAGCCCACTTGATATCGAAGACGTTCAAGGTCGCGACCCCGATGATGAAGAAATTATTATTACTCGCAGACCCGACGAATCAGAACCGTTGGCAGCTTTAGCTTTTAAAATTGCTACCGACCCATTTGTAGGCCGATTGGCTTTTATTCGTGTTTATTCGGGAGTAATTCAAGCAGGTTCGCAAATATTCAATCCGCGTACCGGTAAAAAAGAACGTATTTCGCGTATTTACCAAATGCATGCAAACAAACAGAACCCGCGCGAAGAAGTTGGCGCAGGCGATATTTGTGCTGTAGTTGGTTTTAAAGATATTCGTACAGGCGATACGCTTTGCCACGAAAGTCATCCGATTGCTTTAGAAGCTATGACGTTCCCTATTCCGGTAATTGGAGTAGCTATTGAACCTAAAACTTCTAAAGAGGTTGATAAACTGGGTATTGCATTATCTAAATTAGCCGAAGAGGATCCAACATTCAAAGTACATACCGACGAAGGTAGCGGACAAACCGTTATTAGCGGTATGGGCGAGCTGCACTTAGAAATTATTGTAGACCGTTTGAAACGCGAATTTGGTGTAGAAATTAATCAAGGCGCACCGCAAGTAACTTACAAAGAGGCAATTACTAAAACCATCGAACACCGAGAAGTATTCAAAAAACAATCGGGTGGACGCGGTAAATTTGCCGATATTTATGTACGTATTGCACCGGCCGATGAGGGGGTTAGCGGACTTCAGTTTATTGACGAGGTAAAAGGCGGCACGATTCCAAAAGAATATATTCCATCTATCGAAAAAGGATTCAAGAGTGCATTGAAAAATGGACCTTTAGCCGGTTTCGAAATGGATAGCTTAAAAGTAACCGTTTTCGACGGCTCATTTCACGCAGTCGATTCAGACCAACTTTCATTTGAAATTGCAGCCCGTCAGGCATTTAGAGAAGCTACCAAAAAAGCTGGTGCTATTTTGCTTGAGCCTATAATGAAAATAGAGGTAGTAACTCCGGAAGATTATATGGGTGATATTATTTCAGACCTTAACCGCCGTCGCGGTCAAATTGAAGGTATGGAATCGCAAAACGGTGCACGCATTGTAAAAGCTAAAGTCCCTTTGGCAGAACAATTCGGTTATGTTACTGTATTACGTTCGCTTTCTTCGGGTAGAGCAACTTCTACCATGGAATTCTCTCATTTCGAAGAAGTTCCGTCGGGTATTGCTAAAGAAGTTGTAGAGAAAATGATAGGTAAAAATAGTTAATTTCAAAAATACGTTCTTTTATTATGAGCCAAAAAATTCGCATAAAGCTAAAATCTTACGACCATAATTTGGTTGATAAATCAACCGAAAAGATTGTTAAAACAGTAAAAGCAACCGGTGCTGTAGTAAGCGGTCCTATTCCACTTCCAACACACAAACGTATATTTACCGTTTTACGTTCACCATTCGTAAATAAAAAATCAAGAGAACAATTCGAGTTGTCTTCTTACAAGCGTTTAATCGATATTCATAATACCACGCCCAACACCATCGATGCGCTTATGAAACTTGAGTTACCCAGTGGTGTTGAAGTGGAAATCAAAGTATAATTATTTATAAACAAACAAAATGCCCGGATTAATAGGAAAAAAAATCGGAATGACATCCGTTTTCAGTGCCGAGGGAAAAAATATTCCATGCACTGTTGTAGAGGTAGGGCCTAACATTGTTACTCAAATCAAAACCGTTGAAAACGATGGTTATGAGGCAGTGCAGTTAGCCTACGGCGAAAAGAAAGAAAAGCATGCTACCAAAGCTGCTATCGGACATTTCAAGAAAGCCGGTACAACGCCTAAAGCAAAGGTGATTGAACTAAAAGGCTTAAGTACAGATTGGAAAACCGGTGATGCAATTACTGTAGATTATTTCGGCGACGGCGACTTTGTTGACGTGGTTGGTATCTCTAAAGGTAAAGGCTTCCAAGGCGTTGTGCGTCGACATGGTTTTAGCGGCGTGGGTGGTCAAACTCACGGTCAGCATAACCGTTTAAGAGCGCCCGGTTCGGTTGGTGCTTCTTCGTATCCTTCAAGAGTATTTAAAGGTACAAGAATGGCCGGCCAAACAGGAAACAAAAGAGTGAAAGTTCTTAGCCTTGAAGTTATTAAAATTATCTCTGACAAGAACTTGTTAGTACTGAAAGGTTCAATACCCGGACCTAAAGGTTCTTACGTAATAATTGAAAAGTAATGGAATTATCAGTTTACAACCAAGCCGGTCAAGACACCGGTAGAAAAGTCCAATTAGACGACGCCGTTTTTGGTATCGAACCTAACGACCACGCTATTTGGTTAGATGTAAAGCAGCATTTGGCAAACAAACGCCAAGGTACGCACAAATCTAAACAACGTAACGAAATCACAGGTACTACCAAAAAGATTAAGAAACAAAAAGGTTCAGGTTCAGCTCGTTATGGTAGCGCAAAAAGTCCATTGTTTAGAGGTGGCGGACGCGTTTTCGGTCCTCAACCGCGCGATTATTCGTTCAAATTGAACAAAAAATTGAAGCTGTTGGCTCGTAAATCGGCGCTTACTTATAAAATTCAAAATAACGAGTTATTTGTTGTTGAAGATTTCAACTTTGAAGCACCAAAAACCAAATTGATGGCTGCTTTGAAACAAAACTTGAACATTGCCGATAAAAAGTCGGTTTTAGTTTTAGCACAAGCAAATAATAACATATATTTGTCGTCGCGAAACCTACCCGGCTCAAGCGTAATTACTGCAAACGAAATTTCGACTTACACCATTATGGACAATAAAGCCTTAGTGTTGTTTGAAAGTTCGGTAGCTGAAATTGAAAAAATGTTTTAACCATATTGAAATTCAAAACAATGGATATATTGATTAAACCCATCGTAACCGAGAAAATGACCGGTTTAGGTGAAAGCAAAAACCAATATGGTTTTATAGTAAACAAAGGTGCCAATAAAATTCAAATTAAAAGCGCTGTTGAAAAAATGTATGGTGTAGTAGTTGATTCGGTAAATACTATCGTTTACGGTGGTAAAGCAAAAAGCCGCTTCACCAAAGCAGGAGTTATCAGCGGTAAAACTGCAGCTTTCAAAAAAGCAGTAGTAACATTGGCAAAAGGTGAAAAAATAGACTTTTATAGCAATATTTAAACGAAAATGGCTGTACGTAAATTAAATCCCGTAACACCCGGGCAGAGACACAAGGTTATTTCGAATTTTGAAGAAATAACCGGCAGCCGTCCTGAAAAAACATTGTTGGAACCCTTGAAAAAATCCGGTGGACGGAATAATCAAGGTCGAATGACAATGAGATATATAGGCGGCGGGCATAAAAGGCAGTATCGTATTATCGACTTCAAACGCGATAAAGAAAACATCGAAGGAATTGTATCGAGCATTCAATACGATCCAAATCGAAGTGCGCATATTGCATTGGTAGTGTATGGCGATGGCGAAAAACGCTATGTTATTGCACCCCAAGGACTTTCTGTTAATCAGAAAATAGCTTCCGGAAAAGGAGTTGCCCCAGAAATTGGAAACGCTCTTTACCTATCGGAAATTCCTCTCGGTACAATCATTCACAATATCGAATTAAAACCCGGTAGAGGTGGTGTAATGGCTCGCAGTGCAGGTTCGTACGCTCAACTAACTTCGCGCGACGGAAACTACGCAATTATTAAATTACCTTCGGGCGAAACCCGCATGGTACTTACTTCTTGCAAAGCAACTGTTGGTGCTGTATCTAATACCGACCATGCGTTGGAGCGTTCGGGTAAAGCCGGTCGTTCGCGTTGGTTAGGTCGTCGTCCTCGTGTTCGAGGTGTTGCTATGAACCCGGTTGACCACCCAATGGGCGGTGGCGAAGGTCGTTCTTCCGGTGGACACCCACGCTCGCGTAAAGGTCTATTGGCTAAAGGTTTCAAAACCCGTAAGCCGAAAAAATATTCCGACAAATATATAGTTGAAAGAAAGAAAAAATAACCTTGTAACCTGTAGTTAATATGAGTCGTTCATTAAAAAAAGGTCCGTTCATCGATTATAAACTGGAGGCGAAGGTACTTGCTCAGGTAGAATCGGGTAAAAAAACCGTTATCAAAACTTGGGCTCGTCGTTCCATGATTTCTCCTGACTTTGTCGGACAAACTATTGCCGTTCACAATGGAAACAAATTCATTCCGGTTTATGTTACCGAGAATATGGTAGGTCATAAACTTGGCGAATTTGCTCCTACTCGTTTCTTTAAAGGACATGGCGGTAAAAAGAAATAAATTAGCAAATAATTAAACTATTTAAACTGTTATGGGAGCAAGGAAACGCTTAGCTGCCGATCAAGCAAAGGCCGATAAAAAAGCTAAATATATGGCAGCGCTTAACGACTGTCCAACTTCACCTCGCAAAATGCGCTTAGTTGCCGATATGATTCGCGGAATTGACGCAAACAGAGCTCTTGACTTACTGAAATTCAGTTCTAAAGAAGCTTCTCGTCGTGTAGAAAAATTGCTTATGTCAGCTATTGCCAATTGGCAAAATAAAAATACCGGAACCAGATTGGAAGACGGTAACCTGTTCGTGAAAGAAATTTTTGTTGATTCAGGTCGTGTGCTTAAACGCCTAAGACCCGCACCGCAAGGTCGCGCGCACAGAATTCGCAAACGTTCAAACCACGTTACAATTGTATTAGGTAGTAAAGTTAACAACCAAAATTAAACTTAAATGGGACAAAAAGTAAATCCTATTAGCAATCGCTTAGGTATAATCAGAGGTTGGGACTCTAACTGGTACGGTGGAAATAACTATGCCGATAAGTTAGTCGAAGATTTTAGAATACGCGAATATTTAAACGCACGTTTAGCTAAAGCAAGTATTTCAAAATTAATTATCGAACGTACACTTAAGTTGATAACTGTTACCGTTCATACTGCTCGTCCGGGTATTATTATCGGAAAAGGCGGTCAGGAAGTTGACAAACTTAAAGAAGAGTTAAAGAACATCACCGGTAAAGACGTTCAAATCAATATCTTTGAGGTTAAACGTCCGGAATTGGACGCAGTTATCGTAGCTAATAATGTCGCTCGTCAGTTGGAAGGTAAAATTGCATACCGTCGTGCCATTAAAATGGCCATCGCTGCAACTATGCGTACCGGTGCCGAAGGTATTAAAGTTCAAATTTCAGGTCGTTTGAACGGTGCCGAAATGGCTCGTTCCGAAATGTACAAGGAAGGTAGAACTCCGCTACACACCCTACGTGCCGATATTGACTATGCCCTGGGCGTAGCACACACTAAAGTAGGCGCAATTGGTATTAAAGTATGGATTTGCCGTGGCGAGGTTTATGGAAAACGCGATTTATCGCCAAACATGACCGGACTAAAAGCACCTAAGATTAAACCCGAAGGTAACGGCAGAAACAACAACCAAAAACGTCGTAGAAAATAATTTTTTGTAGAAGACATTAAAACTTATTATAATGTTACAACCGAAGAAAACAAAATTCCGTAAGCAACATAAAGGCAAAATGAAAGGTAATGCCCAGCGAGGTCATGAGCTTGCCTTTGGTTCTTTTGGTATTAAGGCTTTGGAGGAAACATGGATTACAGGACGACAAATTGAAGCTGCTCGTCAGGCCGTAACCCGTTACATGAAACGTGAAGGTCAAATCTGGATTCGTATTTTCCCCGATAAACCGATAACTAAAAAACCCGCCGAGGTTCGTATGGGTAAAGGTAAAGGTGCCCCGGAAGCATTCGTAGCACCGGTTCATCCCGGACGTATCATTTTTGAAGCTGAAGGTGTGCCCTTGGCAATTGCTAAAGAAGCACTTCGTTTGGCCGCTCAAAAACTGCCTATTGCCACACGTTTTGTGGTAAGACCTGATTATGTTGAAACTTCAATAGCTGAGTAATGAAAAATTCAGAAATAATAGAACTAAGCACCGGCGAGTTGACTGAAAGAATCGTAGACGAAAGAACTACGCTTACTCGTATGAGAATGAACCATGCCGTGTCGCCATTGGAAAATCCATTGAAATTACGTGAATCTCGACGCTTAATCGCTCGTTTGAAAACAGAATTGCGTAAGAGAGAACTTAACGAAATTAAAAAGTAATACGCTAAATGGAAACAAGAAATCTTAGAAAAGAGCGAGTTGGAACCGTAGTAAGCAACAAAATGCAAAAATCTATCGTAGTAGAGGTTAAACGAAGAATTAAACACGCTATTTACGGTAAATTTGTTGGAAGAAGTAAAAAGTTTATTGCTCACGACGAAGAGAACACATGCCAAATTGGCGATACGGTGCGTATCAGTGAAACTCGCCCGTTAAGCAAAAACAAATCTTGGAGATTGGTTGAAATTATAGAAAGAGCTAAGTAATTATGATACAACAAGAATCAAGATGTACCGTAGCCGATAACAGTGGCGCCAAAGAAGTTTTGGTAATACGTGTTTTAGGCGGTACAGGAAGAAGATACGCCTCTATTGGCGATACCGTTGTGGTAGCTGTAAAAAGTGCTATTCCTTCGAGCGATGTTAAAAAAGGCTCGGTGGCTAAAGCGCTGGTAGTTAGAACCAAAAAAGAAATTCGTCGTAAAGACGGTTCTTATATTCGTTTCGACGATAACGCCGTAGTTCTTTTGAACGCAGCCGGCGAAATTCGAGGAACTCGTATCTTTGGCCCGGTTGCCAGAGAATTGCGCGAGCGTAATATGAAAGTAGTTTCGCTTGCACCGGAAGTATTATAATTCAAAATTAAACTGCGATGCCTACAAAATTGCATATTAAAAAAGGAGATGTCGTAATTGTAAATTCCGGGGAAGATAAAGGTAAACAAGGACGTGTTTTACAAGTATTCCCCGATAAACAGCGCGCAATTGTGGAAGGCGTTAATTTAGTATCGAAACATACTAAACCTAATGCTAAGCACCCACAAGGCGGTATTGTTAAACAAGAAGCTGCAATTCATATCTCGAACTTAAACGTTGTGGATCCTAAAAGCGGCAAAGCAACGCGAATCGGTCGAAGACTGAATAATGAAAACAAATTGGTTCGTTACGCTAAAAAATCACAGGAGGACATAGACTAATGGAATACAAACCAACTCTAAGCATTAAGTATAAAGAGGAAATTCGACCTGCTTTAATGAAGGATTTTGGTTACAAAAGCGTAATGCAGGTACCTAAATTGGAGAAAATTGTTTTGAATCACGGCGTTGGTCGTGCAAGCACCGACAAAAAATTGTTGGATATTGCAGCAAACGAAATGACCGCTATTTCAGGACAGAAAGCCGTTCAGACGCTTTCGAAAAAAGATATTTCGAACTTCAAATTGCGTAAAAAAATGCCTATCGGCGTTCGTGTAACTTTGCGCAAAGACAAAATGTACGAATTTCTTGAAAGACTTGTAGCCGTTGCAATGCCGCGTATTCGCGACTTCAATGGTGTAGCCTTTAAATTCGATGGTCAAGGAAACTACACGTTGGGTATTACAGAGCAAATCATTTTCCCCGAAATTGATATCGATAAAATTGATAAAGTTGCGGGTATGAATATTACCTTTGTTACCACGGCCGCTACGGACGAAGAAGGCTATGCCCTTTTATCGGCTTTCGGCTTACCTTTCAAAAATAAAAACAAAAAATAAATCAGAGTATGGCTAAAGAATCAATGAAAGCTCGCGAAGTAAAGCGTCAGAAATTGGTAGACAAATACGCTGAAATTCGAGCTAAACTTAAGGAAGAAGGCGATTTCATCGGGTTGCAAAAATTACCGCGTAACTCTTCTAAAGTTCGTTTGCACAACCGTTGCAAACTTACCGGACGACCAAAAGGGTACATGCGTCAATTCGGCGTGAGCCGTATTACTTTCCGCGAAATGGCTTCTTCGGGGTTAATACCCGGAATTAAGAAAGCCAGCTGGTAGAATTCCGTCCGGATGCAAGGCCGGACTCTTTTTTCGTTCTTTATTTAAAAAATAGGGTGAAGTAACTGACTCCTGCTTGGTGTCAAAGTGCTTTGCTGTGGCAATCGTAACACAATCCTTGTTACATTGTAACGCAAAAAAACGATGGTATAGTTGTACTATATCCTCTGCACTAATATTTTTAAAGTAGATTTTGCTACTTCACTTTATATTTTTATATTGAAATAAAAAATAGTTTCAATTTGTCCGGATTTTTATTACAAACTATTAGATAGTTAAAAGAATTATTTTTATTTTTGCAGACGTTTTTTCAAAAACTTATAATTAAAAGAAAATGACTGATCCTATTGCAGATTATCTTACTCGAGTTAGGAATGCCATTATGGCCGGACACCGAGTAGTGGAAATACCTGCCTCGAATTTAAAAAAGGAAATAACCAAGATTTTGAAAGAAAAAGGCTATATCTTGAATTATAAATTCGTTGACGACAGTGTACAAGGAACCATTAAAATTGCATTGAAATACCATCCTCAATCAAAAGTTTCGGCAATTAAGTCCTTAGTTCGTGTTAGTAAACCCGGTTTACGTAAGTATGCCGGTATCGACGAAATGCCGCGAGTACTGAACGGCTTAGGTATTGCAATTCTTTCTACATCGAAAGGTGTTATTACAAACAAAGAAGCTAAAGCCCTTAACGTGGGTGGTGAAGTTTTATGTTACGTATATTAAAACAAGCTCAATAATGTCAAGAATAGGAAAATTACCCATTACATTACCGGCCGGCGTAACTGTTAAAGTATCTGACGATAACTTGGTAACAGTGAAAGGCAAGCTTGGTGAATTATCGCAATCTGTTAACAAAGCAATTACTGTTAAAGTTGAAAACAGCCAATTGATTGTAGAACGACCCGATGACCAAAAACCTAATCGTTCAATGCACGGTTTATATCGTTCGTTGCTTAGTAATATGGTCGTTGGTGTTTCAACAGGTTTCGAAATTAAACAAGAGCTTGTTGGTGTAGGTTATCGTGCAACCGCTACCGGTCGAGTTTTAGAACTCGCTTTAGGCTATTCGCACCTTATTATTTTAGAAATGCCTGAAGAAGTATCTGTTTTAGCAGTTACCGAGAAGCGTGCCAACCCGATTATTACTCTTAAGAGTATCGATAAACAGTTGCTCGGTCAAGTAGCAGCTAAAATTCGCTCCTTCAGAAAACCTGAACCATACAAAGGCAAAGGTATTAAGTTTGTAGGTGAAGTACTTCGCAAGAAGGCAGGTAAATCTGCAGGTGTATAATTTTTAAAAAAAAATTAGCTATGGCTTTAACTAAAGTTCAAAGAAGAGATAGAATTAGAAAAAGAATACGCAAAGTTGTATCCGGAGTGCCGACTAGACCTCGTTTATCGGTATTTCGCAGCAACAAGCAAATTTCGGCGCAAGTTATCGACGATGTAGCAGGAGTTACCTTGGTAGCCGTTACTTCGCTTACGAAAGAAATGGCGGAATTAGGTAAAATGACCAAAATCGAACAAGCACGGCTAGTAGGCAAAATGATTGCCGAAAAATGTGTTCAAAAAGGAATCCAAGAGGTTACTTTCGATAGAGGCGGATATTTGTACCACGGTCGTGTTAAAGCAGTGGCCGATGGTGCTCGTGAAAACGGACTAAAACTTTAAGTATTATTATGTCAGCAAATATAAGAAAAGTAAAAACCAGCGATTTAGAATTGCAGGACAGATTGGTAGCCATCAACCGTGTAACTAAGGTTACCAAAGGTGGTCGTACTTTTAGTTTTTCTGCTATCGTGGTTGTTGGCGACGAAAAAGGTATCGTAGGTTATGGATTAGGCAAAGCCAGTGAAGTAACAACCGCTATATCAAAAGGTATCGAAGATGCCAAAAAGAACCTTATTAAAGTTCCTATTCAAAACGGAACCATTCCGCACGACCAAGTAGCTAAATTTGGTGGTGCTAAGGTACTTCTTAAACCTGCTTCGCACGGTACCGGAGTAAAAGCCGGTGGTGCTATGCGTGCAGTACTGGAAAGCGTTGGAATTACCGACGTATTGGCAAAATCAAAAGGATCTTCAAATCCGCACAACCTGGTAAAAGCTACTATGGCTGCTCTTATGGAATTGCGCGATGCTCGTACTGTAGCTCAAAACAGAGGAGTTTCTTTAGATAAAGTATTTAACGGTTAGAAAAAAAAAAACGAAATGACCAAGTTAAGAGTTAAGCAAGTACGAAGCCGAATTGGTGCTCCGTTGCGTCAGAAAAGAACTTTAGATGCTTTAGGGCTTCGTAAAATGAATGCTACCGTCGAAGTGGAAGCTACACCTCAAGTTAAAGGTATGGTGAATGCAGTTCGACATTTAGTTACAGTTGAAGAAATTTAAATAAACGAACTAAGAGATGAACTTATCTAACTTACAACCGGCAGACGGCTCGACCAAAAATAGAAAACGTATCGGACGCGGACAAGGTTCCGGTCATGGTGGTACTTCTACCAGAGGTCATAAAGGAGCTCAATCGCGTTCCGGTTATTCGCGAAAAATTGGTTTCGAAGGTGGTCAAATGCCTTTGCAACGACGCGTACCAAAATTTGGTTTTAACAATATCAACCGTATTGAATATAAAGCAGTAAATCTAAGCACTATTCAAACATTGGCTGAAGCTAAAAACTTATCGGTGGTAACTCCGGCGGTTTTAATAGAAGCCGGTCTTATCGGAAAACGCGACTTGGTAAAAATACTGGGTAACGGTGAATTGAAAGCCAAATTAAACGTGTCTGCTCATGCTTTTTCTAAATCGGCCATTGCTGCTATTGAAAAAGCTGAAGGAACCACTCAAAAAATTTAGTTGAATGAAAGCCTTTATTGAAACTATTAAAAACATCTTTAAAATCGAAGAGCTTAAGAATCGAATATTCTTAACTCTCGGTTTTATTTTAATTTATCGCTTAGGAGCTTATATTGTACTTCCGGGCATCGACCCTATGCAATTAAATGCTTTAGATAGGCAATCTTCTGAAGGTATATTGGGCTTGCTCGATATGTTTTCGGGTGGTGCATTTTCTAATGCTTCAATTTTTGCATTAGGAATTATGCCCTACATTTCTGCTTCTATAGTTGTTCAGTTGTTGGGTATGGCAGTTCCTTATTTCCATAGATTACAACGCGAAGGCGAAAGCGGTCGTAAAAAAATTAACGAAATTACTCGTTACCTTACCGTGCTTATTACCGCAGGTCAGGCTCCGAGTTATTTGGCAAACCTAAAAGCTCAATTGCCGGAGGAAGCCTTTGTGCTTCCCGATGCATACTTTTGGGTATCGTCAATTATCATTCTAATTTCGGGAACTATGTTTGTAATGTGGTTGGGCGAAAAAATAACCGACAGAGGTATAGGTAACGGTATTTCGTTGCTTATTATGATTGGTATTATTGCTCGTTTGCCATTTGCATTATTTGCCGAATTTGCTAC
>JAIFNC010000035.1 GCA_020047935.1 Bacteroidota bacterium | reverse complement strand
GTAACCGGCGACAAAAAAGACAAACGCCAATACCTGTCGCAAATCCGCTACTTTGTAAACCAGATAAACGAAGAATTTAAACTGAAACCAAGCCTGTTAATTCCGCTATCGGAAAATTCGTTTATCGAATACGGAGTATTGGTAGAAATGGAACGCGAAGGCGAAAAAACATACCGCGATTACAAACTCAAAAAGACCTATCAAATAAGCCAATTATTGGAAGGCATAGAAAGCAACGAAGAAATTCAGCGACTAAGCGCCACAATTGTAAATAATTACCACACCATAAACGTTACTGGAATGAATAACAAAGTGATACAAGACGCTGTGAAAAGCACTATTTCATTAACTGAAAATACAAATACACCAATTGAAAGCATTTCTGAAATTCAAAACCTTGAATTGCTTATAGATAAAAAAGCCTTTCTCGAAAAAGAAATGATTTTGGCTTATGATAGCAATCAAAAATTTGCTTTGCAGGAAAAGATTAAGGAATTGGAAAATAGGATTTTGGAATTGAAAAAATAATTGGAATTATGGAAAAACCGAAGGAAATATTGGAACTGGAAAAGATAATTGAAAAAGAAATCGAACAAGTTGATGAAATAAATTTCTCGAGCGTTTGTTATGTTATACAAGACAATAGAATTATAGGATTAAATTTATCTGGTTGTAAATTAACCGAGATTGAATTTTTAGAAAACTTTCAAAGTATAGTGTTTTTGAATATTTCAGGCAATCAAGTTTCAAATATTTCTGCACTTGAAAAACTGAAAGACCTCGAAATGATTTTTATTCAATATAATGAAATTAAAGATATTTCAATTTTAGAAAAACTTGATAAAATTACAATATTGTGGGCAGGTCATAATGAAATTGCTGATTTATCATACCTAAATACTTTACAAAATTTGACAATTCTTGCTTTACACGATAATCGTGAAATAGATTTTTCAACATTTAACTTACAACAGCGGATAAAAACAAAATTGAATTTTGAAGAAAAAAAATTAATTCATTCTTTTTCAAATGAATTAAGAAAAGACAGTATTAGTTTTTCAATTTTAAAACAAATTTCACAAATTAAACAATTAGTATTCTTGAAATTAAATTTATGTGAAATTGAAGATTTAGAACCTTTAAAAACATATAAAAACTTAATTACGTTAGATTTAAATGACAATAAAATCTCAAATTTATCAGCATTGAGTGTATTAGAAAACATTGAAGATTTAGGGCTTTCAGGTAATAAAATCAATGATTTAATACCGTTAAAAAATCTGCATAATATTAAATATTTAGGACTTATTCAAAATAAAATAAATGATTTAGCACCAATCAGTAATTTATATATTAAAAAAGGTGTTATCATTAATTGTGATAGAAATCCAATCGAAAATCCGCCGTTTATTTGGGGTAATGAATTTGAAGCCATAAAAGCGTACTTTGCAGAACAAAAAAACATACCATCGACACCCAATCCTTGTGTAAAACTAATCCTTACCGGAAATACAACCGTAGGAAAAACATCGCTTATCAATTTTCTTATAAAACAAACCTTTACAGAAGGCGAAATTACCACGCATGGAATTAATCAAAACACTTGGAAACCAACAAATACCAATTTAGACATAAACATTTGGGATTTTGGCGGACAGGAATATTATCATTCCACACATCAAATGTTTTTCAGCAACAATGCCTTGTATTTGCTTATGTTCGACAAACAGCACAATTGCAACGGCTGGTTGCAAACCGAAATTGATTACGCCGACAAAGGTAAAGTAACCGAAGAATTGGAACATTTCGATTATTTCTATTGGCTGCGAAACATTCGAAATTTATCCGACAAATCGAAAATTCTGATGTTGCAAAACAAAGTAGAAAATATTAGAGATAGAATTTTTCCAAGCAACGAAGTTTTTGATGAAAATCTGGAATTCAAAGTAGAAGACTATCAAGCAACCAGCGTGTTGAATGCTTACAATTACTACAAAGAAAACCAAAAGTTTTCGTATGATTTTGAAGAACTGCAAAAACTCATCATCAACAAACTCAACGAAGTAAAACGCGGCGAAATATTTGAATACTACCTGAAAGCCAAAGAACTAATTGAAACCGCAGCCCAAACAAAACCGGTAGTAAGCATTGCCGAATTTATAGAAATCTGCAATCCGGCCAACGAAAACATAGCCAACATAATAACCGACGCCGACGGTAACGAAACCGAATACACCGCATGGAAACTGATGTGCGTGTATTTTCACGAAACCGGCGTATTGCTTTATTATCCCGACAACCCAACGCTTAAAGAAAAAATATTCATAAAACCAACCTTTGTAACCGACACCATTTACAAAGTGCTGAATTATAAAGTAAAACAAGACTTTGGTCGTTTCACATTTGATGATGCCGTGCAATCATTAGAAAACAATACAGAATTGGCACATGATATTATTGAACTTATGTCCGGTACAAATTTCAAGCTAATCTTTAGTGACCCGAATAATGCAAACATCTATTTTGCACCTCAATACTTTAACGATAACCGACCTGCAGACAACATTTTGAAGCACATTGTAAAGAATATGGAAATTGGTTTTTGTTTAGAATTTACCAATTTTCTACCAAAATACATTCTTACTGAATTTATGGTAAATTACGGTCGTTTTCAAAAAGATGACATTATTTGGAAATATGGAATTGTGTTTGAAAAATACGGTACCACTGCTTTTGTTGAAATCTTGTTTAATGAGCGCATGGTAGTCTATAAGTCGGACAAATTGGGTGAACCGGAACGCCTGAAATACGAAGTATTTGAAAGCCTGCGCACCATTAACCGCAATGACAAACAGCTAAAACTTGGTCGAGATACTGAAAACACCTACGAACTGGAAAAAGTAATGCGCGATGGTGCTTTGCAGCAGTTTAGGTTGTTTAGAATAGGTTACGAAAACTACCAAAAACAGATTGAACTAGAGAGAGCAACTGCCAATTACAATAAAACCCCTGAAAACCAACACTCTATGGAAAACAACAAGTATAATCTGAAAAACATTTTTAATCTTTTAAACCAATCGTTTAACGATACCGATTTGGAAGCATTTTGTATGTTCCATTTCGAAACGGTAAAAAACAACTTTGGCGCTACCCAGTTCAAAAACCAGAAAATTATGGCGCTTATTGAGTATAGCACTCGCGTTGATAAAATTGAAGAACTTTTGAACCTTATGGAAACCGAAAATAAGGTGCAATTTGATGCGAATAAACCATATTTGAAAGATTCCATAAGCGAAAAATCAGTTTCAGCCCAAAATGCTAATACGGAATTGCTTGATTTATTGCGAAGTAAAAAATTATTTCTTGAAAAAGAATTGATTACAACCTACGATAGTGAAAAGAAATTTGCATTGCAGGAACAAATTAAGGAATTAGAAAAGCAAATTAACAAACTCTAAAATTTCGAACTAATGAAAAGGGAATTAAAGCTTTCTGACTATTTTGTACATGTCTCGAAAACTGGTAAAGACCTTATTAAAACCGGTGAATGGTCGGAAGAAATTGAAATTAATATTGTCTTTCCGAATTCAATGAAGTCCATCGAAAAACGCAAAGAATATGCAAAAATATTAGCCGAAAGCTATCTTTTTCAAATGTATGCAGACTTTGACCAATTAATTGAAAAGCGGAATATGGTATTTGAAAATGAGTTGAATATTTACAAATACGAGAATAAGCAAGAAAATAGAGAAACAAATGAAATTATGGTAGATGCGTTTATCAAATTTTTCTATGAAGATGAAATAGAGTATTTTACAAAGATTCATAATATTCATTCGCGCAATATTCATGTAAAAATCAGTTTAGAACGCTATTTGAATTTCTGTAAAAATCGTATATTTGAATCCAATCAAAGTGAATTAAAAACACAACAAACATCTATGTTACTAAAAACCAACATACAAAACTTTTTAGCCGCCGGCAAAACCCTGCAAGCCCTTGATATGGCATTAGGTTCGGTACAGGATTCGGAACTGCACAATTCGGTTGTATTGCTGAAAGCCCGTTTTACGCAAAACGAGCGCGACAATAATTTGGGACTTCTTGCCCGCGATGAATATATGCGTGCCAATGCGCAAATAATTAATGGTTTATTGCAACTTATCAGTTCGTTAACTGAAAATACCGAACCACAACAAACTGCCCAAAAAATGCAAACAGAACTTAACGGATACCAAGAAACACTCGATTTACTTATTCGCAAGAAAAATTTTCTGCATAATGAATTGGCAATTTCCTACGACAGCGAAAAGCGTTTTGCGTTAACTATACAAACTGAAGCACTCGAAAAACAAATTTCGGGTTTCAAAGAAAAAGTGGTAAAAGCTGCCGGTACTGCAAATAAGGTAAATGTGGGCAATAATTCTTCGAATAATATAATTATTAGCGGAGTTAGCGGCAGTAACATTACTATTCAACAAAATCAAGCGCAAATAGAAACTTTATTGCAAAATATTGATGCATTAAAAAATCAGCTGTCGGAAATGCGTGTTGAAAGTAAACGACATAAAAACGAAATATTGCAAGGTCAAATTTCAATGAAAGCCGAAATCATTCAATCTATCACTGATTTAACCGAATCGCAAACTCAAGCTATCTGGGCAGATATTGCTGCAATATTTATTGAATTCGAAAAAGCAATGGACGAAAAACTACTGGAGCAAGTTCAACAAATTAAAAGCACTTCAAGTTTAAAAACTAAATTAGAACTTTCCATTCCATTTATCCAAATGCTTGGTGTAAACTATAAAGTTGAATTTGATGTAGTTGGCTGGGCAAAAAAGATGTACCAAAAACACGAATTAAAAATATTTAAATCAATGGGGATGCTCTAATTTATGTGCATCCGGATGCATTTGAAACTGGTTTTGAATGGATAACTAAGTGATTTAATATTCAAGCCAGTGACTTAAAATTACCCACTAATGCCATTCCTAAACCTTCACCCAAATAACCGGCAAATTGCCCGGTTATTTGTTTTCATGCCAATCCTGTTGGTGTGGGCATATATTCGATTACATGACGAAATACTTGAATCTTGACATTTTTTTCCTTATCATTACATTTAGCACTCATATAAGCATGTTGGACAGTTGGATAGATTTTTCTTCCTATTTCAATATCACATGGATAAAAATTGCTTAACCATTTGTACTCATCTGTAAACGCCTCTATCATAATCTGTTAAATATATTTATTAAATAACTCTAATTATAAATGGTAGCCGTAGTTGCGAATACAATAAAAATTAAACAATTCATTCGTAAATTCCTATTTTAGGAACTACCGTTGTATACCTTGTAAATCGAGCCTACGAATCCAGACTAACGCATTATTTCAAAGTGAGTCCGGAATATCAATGCTCACCGCTATTAGCTTACGCTGAAAATTTGTTTCCCATTGTTTAACGAACCGTCGTATTCGAGATCCATATATGCGAGAACCTCTCGACAGCTATTTAGGCTGTCGGCAGGTTATTCGATTATGGGAAAAATCTATCAATCAGTGAATTATACAAACCAATTATAAAATATTGAAGTTTATTTTTCTGTTCGAAAATTAAATTAACTTTCATGTATTTTAGTTTTAAGTTTTGCAAATTTTCGTAATTGTCAGCTTTATTGGATAAACTAAATTTATTTATTTCGTCATTTAAACCAATAATATCTCCGATAGACTCTTTAATTTTAATATATTCATATAATATTTGATTATTATCCGGCTTTAAATAAATTGCAAAATTAATATATTTGTAAATGTGTAATGATTTATCATCTGTTATTTTAGTTTTAAGAATATAATGCTCTAAAAATTGGTATATTTTATCAGCATTTGGTGAATTTGTAACTTTCAAGAAAATTAGATATTGATAGAAAATTTCGTCATATTTTTTTTCTATAATTTCAACCAAAGCGCAATCTTGATTAAGTAATTTTGTAAGTTCCTGTTCGTATTCCATATATTCTGATACATCTAGTTCTGAATATTTTTCGTGAAAATAGGTTGATTTAATTGTTTTTAATAATTCAAAGGCAACTTCATCATTTCTATTAATTTTAAGGTGTTTAGCCAAATTTTCTAATGCACCGTTTATGTCAAAATGCTCAAAGCATAAAATGCTTTTAACAAAATAGTAGTAATATTTACTTTTATAATCGGCTATTCCACAATAAGAAATATACTTAAATAAATCGGAGTTTAAAATTAAGGTATCATATAACCCTAATTTATACGAATTAGTTTTGTGTTGAAATTTAAAGGAAAAACGCTTTTTTAGCAAGAATTTCAAAATTTCCGGTATATCATCCGACGAAATAAAATTATAGAACTTGATATCAATAATAAGTTCAGGCTTTACTTTTTGCTCTCTTAAATAGTTTTCATTAAACTCAGGATTATATAATTCTGATAGCATTAATCTTCTATTAATCAATTCATGCGGTATAAATTCTTTTAATTTGTCGATTAAAAAATTATGGAATTTGGTTAATAAATGCTTTCTGTGTTCACTTTTTAATAATGCTTTCTTTTCAAATGTCGATAAAAATTTTGAAGATTTGATATTGCTACCCATATAATATGTGTCCCAATTTTCTAATTGCTTTAATGAAAATATAGGCGATATATCTGTTACAGGTGTTCCGCTGAAATCAATTTCTTTAAGTTTTTGCAAATTAATAATACCTTTAATATCAAGGCTATATCCATTTTCATTGTCACGGACAAACATACTATTACGCGAAACGATTAAAATTTCTAATTCGAATAAATTTTGAATAAAATCCAAATTCTCAATATAATTGCTGCTCAGATTTATGTATTTAATTTTCAAACCGATTGGGAAGCAAGGTAAATCATTGAAATTACAAAAAGATATATCGAGTGAATTTAAATATTTCAAACTGAATAAGGGGGAAATATCGTTTATTTCATTACCACTTAAATTCAATTTTTCAAGTTGCTCAAAATCACGTATAAAACTAATATCAGTAAGATTTTTATTACTGAGGTCTAATTCTTTTATTTCACTCTTATCGATATTATTGTATAAATCCAAATTCATAGTTTTATTGTAATTATAATTCTTTATTCCGATGGAAAACCTTATTTGGCAGTGTGGCTTTAAGTATCAAAATAGCACCTGACTATCTCCACGCATCAAAACCTAAATAGCACAATACTTTCAAGTTGCGGGAATCAATACCAACTGCTATATTGTATGTTAGCGTTTTACTTATCTTCATTTGCTATATTTTTAATACTTTCTATAGAGTCATTAAAAGTCTTTCTCTAATTTCCATTATTAGTTTCCCTAAGTGATTTTCTCCTTCGTTACTTTCAATATCAAATCCCCAAAATTTATCTTTCCATGTATTCCCTTCTTGTATATGCGCATCGCCGGTTTGAATAAGAAGTGTTTTAAAAGGTTCTTTGTTGAATTTTTGAATTAAAAATTCCTTCATTATATTCAATTTTATTTCGTTCCAATTATCGACAACTTTAATTTTGCTGCTCAACTTTTTAAGTTTGCCGGGTGAAATACTATTATCTTGGCAAGTTCTTTTCCAATCCTTATCATTACATTTAGCACTCATATAAGCATGTTCGACCGTAGGATAGATTTTTCTTCCTATTTCAATATCGCATGGATAAAAATTACTTAACCATTTGTATTCACCTTCAAATCTTTCTATCATTGCTTTTTCTGTATATTTGAGATTAACACTAACGAAAATTTATGTGTGCATTAAATCATCAGTTTATCGAATCCATGTTAACGCATTATTTCAAAGTGAGTCCGGAAATATCAATACTCAACCTTATTAGCTTACGCTGAAAATTTGTTTCCCATTGTTTAATGAATCGCCGTATAAGAGACCCATACGTACAGTGAGTAGGGTGAGAACTTCTCAGGCAGCTGTTTTGGCTGTCGGTAGGTTACTCAATTATAGCCATTTTATTCTTTATCAAGTATTTCTATCGCTTTCAATATGTTTTTTTCGGTTAATCCAATAATCCCTTCTGTTTTAATAAATCTTTCAGGAAAACAGATTAACGGTAAATCATCTAATATTACAAATTTCTGAATATCATTCTTTTTTGCAAAATTTTCAATTTCCAAATTTCTATCGCCTAACTCTTCGGTTATATCAATTGGGCTTTTATTTACATTATTAAACTTAAATATCTCATTTAATTCATTTAACGAATAAAATAATTTCCAACTTGAAGACAAAACTATTTCTGCATTTGTTGTATTTAATAAAGCATTTAAATTTTTTATACATTTTTTTTCAAATGGATAACTTCTTTCGTCATACCAATATTTCTTTTTTATGTTTTGACTATCATTTGTAGCTAAAACACCGTCAATGTCCAGAAATATTATTGTTTTATATAAATTATTCATTTTCATTTAGTTCTCTATCGCAATTCGTACAGACGAAAAAATTATCTTTTATCAAATTTATATTTCCGCAATTTTCACATATTCGAAAAACAAATTCTGTTGTAAAAAAATCCGGAAAATCAATGTTTATCTTTTTAAGTGTTTTTTCTACAAAATTCCATGAATTAATTGATGGACAATATCCTGTTGATTGATTTGTAATTTGAGAAATGGAAATAATTTTATTTTTTTTTACTTCAAAAGTAATTTCTCCTGCCGACAATACATTTTCGCCATTTGCACAAACTACATGCTCAGACCTTCTATCATTAATTCTTAAATTTTCGTTGACATCTATTACAAAAGTCGCTACAATTTCATTGTAATTATCGCAAATTTGCTTAGTTTCAATTATCCAATCATTTATATCGTTTGATGATGAAATTATTTTTCCGATTCTTTTTAAATCAACCTGTTTTAATATTTCTTTTGGCCCTATATATTGATACATTTTTTTTTATTTTTATTGGCTAAACGATTAAATTACAAATACTAAGACTATCCATGATTCTTGCTTTATACCGTTCGAATCATCACTTTTCCAGATTGCCGCAGGTGATTTTGAAATTCGATTTTCATGCTTACTTCGACAAAGGTTTCAAGTGCTTCTTTTATCCTTTGCCCCAAACTTCCTCAATGGTTTCGGCTGAAGTGTATTCGTTTGCAATTACATCTATTGTATCTTTAAAAATGGCCTGCTCTATGCAATCATCGCAAATAGTTGCCATAAGGGTAGTTAAGTCGAACCGAGAACCATAACCGCCATACATTTCCGCTAAAACAGATTCTTTTTCCGGATTTTTCCAATCGCCTTTTTCTAAATAGAGCAGTTCCGGCAAAATGGTTTTATTGCAGCATGCACAAAACCAGAATTCGTCATGTAGGTATAGGTTTTCGGGGTCTTTTTGCCAAACGATGGCATATTGGTTTTGGCCCTTATTTGCCATTTGTTTGGTTGCTTTAAAACCGCTAACCAGCTTGAGTGTTTCCATTTCGGAAGGCAGAAAGGTTTTGTATTGCAGCAGGGTAAACCGCTCGCCTTTTTGGAATTGAACTACCTTGCCTTCTTGGCCATTCAATGCTACTTTCTGCTTTACGGTGCTAATAAGCTCGAAGCTTGTAAGCCCTTTGTTCGGGTTGTACCAAACATAAGGGGTGAATTTATTCGACCGGAAATTGGCCGCATATTCCCGGTTAAACATATCCAACGCTTCGGAGGCAAAGAGCTTTGCTGCTTTTATACCCGGCTTATACGCTTTTTCTGTGGTCAAATCGTCTTTACGGTTTAAGAATATCGGAACTATCATATCATCTTCGGAAACCATTGATTGTAGCTTTCGCAGCAACGCTATCCTGCTGTATTCCTGCATACTGTCGAGGATGCCGGTTCCAAAAACGAAGCATTTGGGCATATTTTGTTCAGGTAGCTCAAACGCCTGAACGGCAGCATTGAAGTGTACGGGCTTTATTACCAATGTTGGGTATTTGGTTTGCAGGTTTTGGATGGTTTCCGCCGAACAATCTACCGGCAAATACTCGAAACGTACCGATTTGCCCAGCAAGGCATCAATCAGTAATTCGTTATGAGTGAATGCATCCGAACCATAATCAATTATCATACAGGCTTTGGAAGTACCAAATTTGGCGGCAATTTCGCTTGCCAGCGCTGCGTACAATTCGGGTGTGCGGGTTTTTGGGAAAAAATGCTTCGCCGCACCCAACAGCCCAAGATAATTGCGGCTTATCTGCATATAAAGCGCCGACCCTAAATAGGCACGTTCAAAGGAAAGTACCTCGCGTTGTTTGTTAATAAGCTTAAAATTCATGGTTTTTTGTGTGTATGTTGTTTTGTGAATACTAATTTAAGCAAAAGGGTTTAGCTAAAAATATGCCAAATACATTGGTTTTTACATCTTAATTCGGTAAAGAACCTATTTTCAATAGTACCTTACTACACCTTCACCCCAATAACCAACATATCGTCCAGTTGCTCGTTTTCGGTGCCAATCCAATTGGTGTGGGTTTGGGCAAGCAATTGCTTTTGTGCTTCGAAATCGAGTTGGTGCATATCTAACAGCAATTGGTCGAAGCGTTTGCGTTTGAACTTGTCCGATTTTTCGCCGCCAAACTGGTCTATGTAACCATCGGAAAACAAATACAGGCAATCGTTTTTTTGAAGTTGGACTAAGGTATTTTCAAATGGTTTTTCGACCAAATACACACCAATAGGCATTCGGTCGGCTTTGTATTCAATAATTTCGTTGTTGCGCACAAGCAGCAGAGGGTTGTAAGCGCCTGAATATTGCAACTCGTTGTTTTGAAGTTGCACCAAGGTGTTTTCAAACGGTTTTTCGACCAAATGCACACCAATAGGCATTCGGTTGGCTTTGTATTCAATAATTTCGTTGTTGCGCACAAGCAGCAAAGGGTTGTAGGCGCCGGAAAATTGCAGTTCGTTGGTTTGGGTGTTTATTACGCAAAGGGCAATGTCCATGCCGTCTTTGCTTTCGGTAGCTTTGCCTGTTTGCCCGAGCGATACTTTAATTTCGCTGCGCAAGGCATCTAAAATTTGGTTGGCTTGGGTTATTTCGCGGCGGGTAACAATTTCGTTAAGCAACGACATACCCAACATGCTCATAAACGCGCCGGGTACGCCATGACCGGTGCAATCGGCGGCGGCAATTACAAAATAGTGGTTTATTTTGCGCATCCAGAAAAAGTCGCCGCTAACAATATCGCGCGGTTTGAAGAATATGAAATTTTCCGGATAAACTTCGTTTAATATATTTACAGAAGGCAGCATGGCAGTCTGAATTCGTTTTGCATAGTGTATGCTGTCGGTAAGTTCTTTTTTCTGCTTGGTAACAATACCGTGCTGTTTCTGAATTTCTTCGCTTTGGGTGGTAATTTCTTCGTTTTGTTGCGTAATTTGGTGGTTTTGCATTGTTAGCAAGCGGTTGGCTTTTCGCTTATTGTATAGGTTTATGGCAATAAAAACAACCACCAAAAGCGACAATATGGTTACAACCACCATAAACCACGATTGCTTGCGCTGCTGTTCTGCTTTTAGTTTCTGGTTTTGAAGTTCAATGTTTTGGCTTTTTATTTGTTCTTCTTTAATATTCAATTGATATTTGCCTTCCATATCGGCAATTTGCTTATTGAATCCTTCGTTAAATATAGTATCAGAAATGCTCTTGTATAATTTATAATAGTCCAATGATTTTCTTAAATCATTTAGTTGTTCATAAACGCTCGAATTGATTTTATAAATCATTGATAAATAATCATTTCGATTACTTTTTTTAATAAGTGGAAGATATTTCGATGAAAAATAAATTACTTGTCCATAATTTTTTGTTTGATATTTGAGTTTTATAATATTTGTAATAATTGCAACCGAGTCTTTTTTATAACAATTACGCATAGCTAATCCTTTATTAAAGTATTGAATGGCAGAATCGAATTTTTGAATGTTTAAATATGCTTCACCAATATTGCCATACAATAGCGACAAATTCCAATCAATTTGTTCTTGAATTTCTTTATTCGCTAAGAAATAATCTAGCGCCTTTAAATTCTCACCTATATTTTTATATAAATCTCCTATATCAATATTTGTTGCAGCTATTTCTTTTAAATGATTATTTCTCATTGCAATACTTAATGCAACATCATAATATTGGAATGCCCTTTTATATTGTTTTAAATCACCAAAAACAGCTGCCATCATCCTGTAGCAAAAAATACTATCTGCAATTGAAGGTGAATAATTTAATGCATTTTGTGCGTTCTTCAATACTTCTGCATAATTTGGACCATGGAAATAGTTTATAGATGATAGCCATTTGTAATTATAGACAATTCTTGTTGAGTCACTTATGGATAGTGCAATTTCTAATGATTTATTATGATAAATCAAGGCGCTATCGTATTGTGCATTATCTGATTTCCAAAAGGCATAAATTAAATAATATCTGCCTAAATTTCTTTTAGATTTTGTTTTTTGAACAATTTGAATTATTTTATCTAAGAAGTATTTTTGCTTATCTAATTCATTTTCTTTGCATTGCAAATAGCATTTAAAATAGAGTTCTGTAATTATTGAGTCATTTTTTTCAACAGCAATTAATCGTTTTAAAGAATCAATTTCCTTATTTTCTTGCGAATACCCTATACTCAAGTTCAAAAGAAACAATAAAAACACAATTAGCTTTTTCATTTCATTTCCAATTTAATAATTCAAACATTTTCCCACCTCTCGCTGCACACCGTTCTAATCATCATTTTTTCCGATTGCAGCAGGCGTTTTTGGAATTCGGCAATGTTGTTTACTTCGGCAAAGGTTTCAAGGGCTTCAATCAGTTGGCTTTCGCTAAGTTTGTCGCGCTTTAGTTTGCGCAGGTTGTTGGCGGCGTAGTGCGGTATTTCTTTGGTAAGCATTTGCACCAAGCGGTCTATACGTTGCGAAAGTTCGAAGTCGGAATAGCTGAACAGGTTGTAAATGTTTTTCAGTTGCTCTATAAATTGGCGCTGTTCGGGCGTAATTTGGTTGCCGGTAAGCTCGCGTTGGCGCAACAGCAGTTCGTTTTTGAACTTGGCATACAGTTGCTTCATGCTTTCGGTGTGGGCGGGTGCGTTTAGCGCTATGGCAGGCGTTTGGGGCGATGCTTCAATTTTCTTGAGCACCAGCGGCAAATGGTCGCTTATGCCGTTTTGGTCGGCGTAGTAAAGCCGGTGCAAATTGCCCGACGACAAAAACGCAAAAGTACCCTGCCCACCGGCGGCTGCCGTGCGAATGCCATCTTCCAAATTAATAATGCGTTCGTATTCGTCGGGTTGCGCGTGTTTAAGTTCGAGCAAGGTTTTTTCGGCTTGGTCAAACACGGTCGAAATATTGTTGTCGGTATCCAAAATGCCCTCGTTGTGGTCGGAATAAATGGCAAACAAGCTGTTTTCGTTCAGGTCTTCGTCGTGCGAAAGTATTTCGCTGTCGGAACCAAAAATGCGGTGAATTTGGTCAATTCGGCTTTGCACGCGCCCGCGCAGGTCGAGCTGCCTTTCGATGTTTACGTCGGGCATAAAATTGTAAATTTGTATTTCGTCGGCGGTGCTGCCAATGCGGTCTATACGGCCAATGCGCTGAATAAGCCGCACCGGGTTCCAGTGGAAATCGTAGTTTACAATAATGTGGGCATCTTGCAGGTTTTGCCCTTCGCTAAGCACATCGGTGGTAAACAGCAGGCTAATTTCCTTTTCGTGGTCGGCAAGGCCGGCAAGCGTTTGGGCTTTGGGCGCAAACCTTCGGATAATGTCGGCTTTTTCGTCGGACGTAACCGACGATGCCACCATGGCACAGGTTATGTTCGGGAACTCGCGCCGGCTGCGCTGGTACAGGTATTTTACGGTTTCCGAAAATTCGGAAAAAATAAGCATTTTTTGTGCCCGGTTAGGTTTTAGCACCAGTTCCAAAAAGCGTTCGTATTTTTTATCCAGTACATCGTTTGCAACAATGTGTTTTATGCTGTTGCGCACTTCGGTAAGTATGGCAATATCGGTTTCAATGGCCAATGTAAGCGCATCAATGTCGAAATCGTCGGCGGGGTATTCGTTTAAGCCGCGTTGGCCAAAAACGTCGGAACCTTCAAAATCCAAAAACAGTTCAATCAGTTCCACCTTGCCCGTAATAACGGTTCCGCGCAGGGCTATGCCTTGCAGCACGTATTCGTGGCGCTTAATCATGCGGCCCAACGATTCGTAAAAGGCTGTTACCGAGCTTTCGAGCCGCTTAAAAAGCAAGGTTTTAAGCAGACCACGGCACATTTCGCCAAAATAACTTAAGCCTTGGTAGGTTTTCAGTTTGCGGTTTGCCGGTTTCAGGAAACCCGTAAGGTCGTATATCGAATAGGCATAGCGGTTGTGGTGCTCGGCTTTAAACAGGCGTTCCAAAATGGTTTCGTAAATGGAAGCCCTGCCGTCGGCGGTATAAGTGGCATCTATTTCGTAATCAACGGTTATCAGTTTGCGTTTCGGAAATTTCAGCCCAATATTTTTGTATTTGGGCGAATTTGAAATATCGTTGCGGGTGCGGCGGATAACGAAATTTTGCAGCAGTTCGGCTATTTTTTCGGGGTTTTCTTCGTTTTCCTTAAAATACGTTTTTAGGTTGTTGGGCGAAATGTTCAGGTTGCTTATGTCGCT
>JAIFNC010000254.1 GCA_020047935.1 Bacteroidota bacterium | reverse complement strand
GGTATAGCGTTTATAACTGTAAAGCGAATATTTTCCGCCGTTGTAAAGTTCCACTACACGGCATTTTAAACCCGAAGTTTTTTCGGCAATGCTAACCAATTCTTCAATTTTGGCATCTTTAATTTTTACTTTTTCGTCGTTGGTTTTGCCGGCTGCCATGGCCGAGTGAATTTCCTTGGTTACATCGGTAATGGTAAGCAATTGGTCTACATACAAATCCGGAATCGTAATTTCGTCGGCTAAGGTTTGTGCATAGTAACCATCGGCATGAATATTAGGCACTTTGCTTTGTATTCTGCTTAAGGTTCCGCGAATGCAGTGGTGGTTTGTTTGAATTAAACCATCGGCCGAAACAAACGCACCGGAACAGCCGCCGCCAAATTGCAATGCCGATTTTTGCACTTTTTCGAGCCATTCGGCAGTAGGTTTAAAGCCGTAATCTTTTTCGAATTTTTCGGTCGGTACGGCATCAAACGTCCACATCGAGCCAAAATCGTCGAACGACCAGTTTACTTTCGAAATATCGAGCGGTTCGTAAATAGTTTTTTGGGCTTTTCCGTTGGTAATTATAAGAAAAAGCGCCAGTAAAAGGGTAATTTTCAACTTCATAATAAGGTAAATTTTTATTTATTTTTGAAAGGTTGAAAATAGTATTTTCTAAACTAAAACCAAGTAAATATCAACCATAATTTTGCAACGAGTAAATCGAGGAAAACCAAGGCTAATAATTTACTTTAAATTGAATATGAACCTAATAAAAGTTTGTTTAGAATAAAATTCGAATTACCTTTGCCAATTCATTAAAAACAAAATTTTATGACAAAAAAACTTATTCTATTTGCAGTTTTAGTATTAGCAGTTAAGCAATTAACTATGGCACAAGAAGAAAAAAAATTCGCTCCGGCAGCAGCTAAATTTGCTATTGGTATTGATGCAGGCGGTTTGTTGAACCTTTTTCATAGTCCGGTTTCTTTTAGCAGTATGGGCGCAACCACTATTTTCGGAAAATATTATTTAGGCGAAAAAGCTGCCATTCCGGTTAGTTTAACTCTAGGTTTGAATAATTCAGAAAATCAGCCTGATTTAAGCTCAACTAATACTAATACAACCAAAAATAATGACTTTGGAATTAGTGCCGGTTATGAACTTCGAAATAACTATGACAGACTTAACTTGAATTACGGTGGTAAATTTGGTTTTGCAACTTACAATACAGTAAATGAGTCGTTGGTGAACACTACCACAATTACAAATGAAAACAAAAACACCTATGTGGATGTTGCACTTTTTGGTAGTATTGAATATTATATTGCTACTCGAATTTCATTAGAAGGTTCATTGAATGCAGGTTACAAATACCATGTTCGAAATACAACCAACACTACAACTACTCCGCCAAACTCAACAGCTACAGAGGCAAAACAAACCGGTAGCAACTTAGGTTTTAATAGTAGCTACGCAATTGCACTAATGTTCCATTTTTAGCATATTGCCAAAAATAAAAAAATCCGTTGAGCGCAAGGCTCAACGGATTTTTTATTTCAATGAATTAAATGCGAAAAAGTTAATTAGGTCGAATTAATTTTCAAATTACCGCATTTTCAAATTATCAAATTAACTATTTCATATCTTTAATCACCCAAAGCGCTTCTTGCAAATAAACATCGCCCGAAATTTCTTTCTGCCATTCTTTAAAACGCTTCATTATTTCAGCATCGGCATTGGCTTCTTTTTCGTCTGAAACGGCAAGACTTGCAGTCAATCCGGTTTTCGATTTTCCTATTGAATCGAATTTAGCCACATCGGTCTTTCGTTTATTTCTATTTTTTTCGAACTCGTCGCGATTTAATGCTACATACGTATTATCCGATTCATTTTTCAAAAACAACGCACTTTCATTAATTAAGCTTAATTCGGTATTTTTCTCAATACGCTTTTTGCTGTTTTTCTTAATGCTTTCCATTTTGTTTACGTAGGTAGTTACGTATTTATAGTCCGCAGGTTCAATTTCGTCCCAAGCCATAGCATATTCGGTATCGCGCTCGCCAATAGGCATATACGAATAACGGTCGGGCAAAATAATATCCGGAATAACGCCTTTAAGTTGCGACGCACCTCCATTTATTCGGTAATATTTCTGAATGGTTAATTTTATAGCACCCAAAGGTTTAATGTTATTAAGCGAAGCCGGAACTACTTGGTCGAATTCAAAGAAACGCTGCACGGTGCCTTTGCCGTAGGTACTTTTGCTGCCTACAATTACCGCACGCTTGTAATCTTGCATAGCAGCTGCCAAAATTTCGGAAGCCGAAGCGCTCAATTCATTTACCAAAATAACCACCGGTCCGTCGTAAAACGATTTTCCGTCATTGTCTTCCAACACTTGTGGCCGACGATCGCGCGATTTAACCTGCACCACCGGCCCTTTGTCAATAAACATTCCGGCAATGTCGCGCACATCGGCAAGCGAACCGCCGCCATTGTTGCGCAAATCCAGAATTATACCGTTTACATTTTCTGATGACAGTTTAAGTAGCTCTTTTTTAACATCTTCCGAACTGTTTCTGCCGTTTCGTTCGTTAAAATCGGCATAAAATTTTGGTAAATAAATGTAGCCGTATTTCTCATTTTTAAACGCCTCGTGCTGCAAAATTGCCGAACGCACATAGGTTTCTTCCAAACTTACTTTGTCGCGAATAATCGCTATAACTTTAATGGTTCCCTCCGGTTTTTTTACCGTTAGCCGAACCTCGGTGCCTTTTTTACCTCGAATCATTTTAACCGCCTCATCCAAAGGCATATCAACTACATCTACCGGTTCGGCAGTGCCTTGCGCTACGGCTAAAATAATGTCGTTTTCTTTCAGTTCGCCCTGCTTCCACGAAGCGCTGCCTTGTACAATATTTGCAACCCGAATATATTGGTCGCGTTGCTGCAAGGTTGCACCAATACCTTCGAAACTGCCCGACATCTGAATATCGAAATTTGCCTTGTCATTTGGCGGAAAATACTCCGAATGCGGGTCGTATACATTGGTAATTGAATTTATAAAAGTAGCTAAGCGGTCTTCGTCCGAAATTTTCGACATACGGTAAAACCAATCGTCGTGATTTTTCCGGACTTTTTCAAGTGCGTCTTTTTCAATTTCTTCCAAGGTTTTTTTAGGCTGTGTGTAGCCTACAGCATTTTGTATTTCGAGCGTATTATAAATTCGGTCCAACACTTGGTGTTTAATATCCAAGCGCCAATTGTTTTTCAGCTCTTTTGTCGAAGCTGCAAATTTTCGTTTTTCGGGGTCAAGTTCAACAAAATCCTTGGCATTCAAATCAATACCTTCGGCAAAAACTTCTTTATAAATTTGCTGCGCTTCGGTGGTTCTTTTCTTGATTACCTTAGCAGAAGCATGGAAAAAACTAAGGTCGGCAGCCAAAAATTGATCGTCAATTTTGGTTTTGTACAGCATAAAAGAATCTATATCGGATTGCAGCAAGAAACGCTTTCCAAAATCGAGTTTATCGATATACAATTTAAATGCTTTTTCGGAGAATGCATCGTTTATTTCAACCGGACTGTAATGTGCTGAATATAAGCTTTCGTGAACTAATTGCAGTAAAACTTTTTCCTTTTCTTGCGAATAAGCTTTACTTGAGCACGACTGAAATGTGGTGGTTAGTATTATCAGTAATGCATTTATAATCAGTGTTCTGGTGTTTTGCATAAGGTAAATAAAAATTTAATTATTAAACTGTGCTTATTTTTTTGTTATAGAAACTGAAACGAAATAACGAGGCGTAAAGTTATTTATTCGCTTTTGTTTTATTGTTTCCGGCGCTAAATTTAAATATTTTTAACTAAATAACCGGCGTATTTTATATTTTGAAATGAAATTATTCGCCGATAATTTTCACCAGCACACGCTTTTTGCGCATTCCGTCGTCGCGACCCATAATGGTGCGTTTTAAGTGCGCATCGGCGTTGTCTTCGTAGCCGTTGTGCTTATATTGGGCATGCGGTTTTTCGGGAGCCAGTTTTTCGAGCCACACTTCATAGTCGCTGTGCAAGCCCGATTCGTTGTCGTTTATAAAAACGCTTGCCGTAATGTGCATAGCATTAACCAACAATAGCCCTTCTTTAATACCGCTTTCGGCAAGGCATTGCTCAATTTGCGGGGTAATATGTATTATTTGTCGGCGCTTTTCGGCATTAAACCAAAGCTCTTTTCGGTACGATTTCATAAGCCTTTTTTGTTGAAATATTTATATACAAAGGTAAAAAATATTGCAAAAAAACATTAAGCAAATATAAAACGAAAACCGCCTTGTTCCCATGCCGCTTGTGTGTAGTAAACAATAGTCCGAAAGCCATAACAATTACGCCTGTTAGTTGTAAAAATCGGTTTTCGGCTCCGCTTACTTTGGTTAATAAACCCCAAGTATACTGCGGAAAACCATACATTACTAAAACTACCGTTAGCACGAGTGCAAACCCCAACAAGGTATTTTTGTTAAAGTTTGTGGCATGAAGCACATGCAACAAAAAAATGCTAAAAAATGGGGTGGCAAAAATATACCGATTCAGGCTAAAAATTGAAGTACCGCCGCCGGCATCAACCCCTGCAAACCAAAGCATATAAAACGGTACAACAAATAAATAAGCCAGCGAAAATGCTAAGGCAGGTTCTATACCAAAATGAAATTTTTTAAGTTTCAGTATAAAAAAACGAAGTAAAAAAAATAAAGCAAAAGCACCCACCAAAAAAGCAGCACTGTCTAGCCACAGCAATCGGTACGAGTCCCAGGTGGTAAGCGGAAATTCCGGTATACGCAATTGATTATTCCAACTGCTCAGCACTTCAAAAATTGCAAAAAACTTACCGGTTTGCAAGTATTGCAACAGGTTTACTGCTAGAGTGCTAAGCACTGTAGCCAAAAGCAAATATGCATATTTTTTTATTAGTTTCTTGTTTTCGTTTCGGCTAAAACCCAATTCCATAAAAAACGAAAAAAACAAAGCCGGTATAAAAATTAACGATGCCGACCTGCTTATACTGCCTAATGCAATTCCGGCGGCAGTTAAACCTGTTTTGTTCGTTTTGAAGCCTACAAGCGCAATAACTCCCGACAAAAAAAATAAGGCTTCGGCATAAGGCACAAAACAAAAAAACAAGCTCGGAAAACTTATTGCAAGCAGAAGCGATGGTATTTTAAATTCGAAATAACGAGTAAACAGTATAAATGCACCAATTAAAAAAATTAAATTTACAGCACTTATCCAAAAGGCATCGAGTTGCAAAAACCTCTGTAAATAAGGAAAAAGCGGATAAAAAGCTAAATTACATTGCTCATTTGCAACATATACATAGTTGTTGTTTA
>JAIFNC010000147.1 GCA_020047935.1 Bacteroidota bacterium | reverse complement strand
TATAAATCAGAAATTGAGAGTTGTTGCTATCTGTTTTGTCTATTTCCATTTTTTGAGTATCTGCTTTATATTCTTGCAATAAAACCTAACCATAATATATCCTTATTACGCTTTTCATCCGTTATCCGCACAAAAAGCCAAATTACGAATACCCAAAAGTATTAAATTTTGGTTTGAAAACAAAAACTATTCGTGAAGTTGAAGTCTTTAACCAAAACAAAAAGTTCCGAAATTTGGGTTTCGGAACTTTTAAATGTTAAAGGTTAATTTTTTTGTAAGGCTAAGTGGCATATTAGTGGCTTTGATTTGTCGTTTCGAGTTTATCAATTGCCGAAATCAACAAATCTTTAATCGATAAATGTTTTTCTTTTGCTAATCGCTTTATTTTTATCAATTCCGGTTCCGAAATCGTAATTTTAATTTGAGAATTCTCACCAATTAAAATTTCTCGAAGCGGTGTAATATCTCCGTTTAAATCGTATATATTACCGTTCGAAATATAACCGCTCTTACCAATCTCAATATAGCAATCCGAAACCGACCAATACACCTTTTTAAACTGTCCCGGATGGTTAATTATCGTATGAAGAAAGCAATAAGCAGTAAATCCAAAATCCTTAAAAGCATCAAGTAATTGAGCCAAACTTGATTTTTGTTGAATTATAATTGTTTTTTTCATGATTCTTCTCCTTTTGCTATTTCGTCCGTATTGTCAGTATTTTCATTATCCTTTTCGTAGTCCTCTAAATCTTCTTTAAATTTGCCTAAATATACGCCAATTTTTCGTCTTTTGAAATTATTTGAAATCTCAAAATCGTCCTCTATATTTAAAAAACTGCCCTGTTCTTTAATCTTAACGTTTCCCTCAAAATCTTCCGGTTTAAGTTCTATTTTGTCTTTACCCGATTTCGACGACATTGCATTAAAAACGCATGCATCATCGCCCTCTTCTTTACAAATTAGCGGTCTGTTTCTTTTATCTAAAGGAAAATCATTACCGCTCTCTTTAGATAAAAATACTTCTCGTTTTTTTGGCTTATTTCTTTTGAAAAATCGCATTTTAATAAATTTGTAACTCTAAAGTTTTTCTATAATTTATCCGTTAGTTCTCGTATTAATTGTTCCTTTAATTTCTTTTTAATTTCAGGTGCTTTTCTGTCTATTTTTATTTTTTATGTATGTCGCTCTAAACAGACTGCTACCTTAAAAACATCCCAATTCTTCTTTTTATTCCTATCCGAACAAAAAGCCAAACTACGAATACCCAAAAGTATTAAATTTTGGTTTGAAAACAAAAACTATTAGTGAAGCCGAAGTCATTAGCCAAAACAAAAAGTTCCGAAATTTGGGTTTCGGAACTTTTTTGTAAGTATAAAGTTTGGAATTTGGTATAATTGTATAAAAATTAAGCTGTTACGTTCTCAGTTTGCTTGTACTTGCACCAAAAACCACTATTTTTATTTTTCAAGAAATTATTTAATCATTGGAACTTCCATCAAAAGTATTTCAGCATTTTCGGATAACGATTTCAGTTTAAATTTTTCTATATCCCAAATTCCAAATCCATCGCGCTTGTTTAATTCCTGATTATCAATTGTAAAATCGCCTTCCAACACAAAAGCATAAACACCGTTTCCGTTGGCTTTCAATGTGTATTCAGTTTCAATTTCTTTTGAGAATTTTCCTATATGAAACCAAGCATTCTGATAAATCCAAACACCTTCATCGTCGGCATTGGGCGAAAGTATTTGTTGCAATTTATTCACTCTGTCTTGCAATTTTAAGGTAATTTGGTCGTATCGAGGTTTAACGTTTGTGCGGTCCGGAAATACCCATATTTGTAAAAATTTTACTCGTTTGTCTTTATTTTTATTGTATTCGCTATGAAATATTCCTGAACCGGCACTCATTACCTGAACATCGCCATGTTTTATAACCGTAACATTTCCCATGCTGTCTTTGTGTTCGAGGTCGCCTTCGAGCGGAATGGAAATGATTTCCATATTGTCGTGCGGATGTTTACCAAAACCTTGCCCTGCTTCCACAGTATCATCATTAAGCACTCTTAACGCGCCAAAGTGAACTCGCTCAGGGTTGTAATAATTGGCAAAACTAAATGTATGATAACTGTTTAACCAGCCGTGGTTAGCATGCCCCCGAGTATTAGCTTTGTGCAATACGGTATTTTTCATCGTTTCAAAAATTTTATTATTCGACATTAAATTATTCTCACTTTGCTGCATTTCCATATTTTTTTTGGTTTGAAATGCAAAACCAACTAATCCGAAACTACTGATTGATAAGGCTGAAAATAGTCCGGATTTCATGAATTTTCGTCTATCCATAATTTTCAAATTATTTTAAAACAAAAATACGCTGTTATTGAACCGCAAACAATGGAAAAAACAAAGGAAACGATGTAAAAATCACAGCTCGATTTTACAACTCAATACTTGACTTAAATTCCTGTATTGATGTTGATGTATGCGCTTTAAAAAATTTACTGAAATGCGAAGGGTCTTCAAATCCAAGTTCGTAACCAATTTCTTTAGCCGATTTCTTACTAAAAATAATTAATCGTTTTGCTTCCAGAATAATTCGGTCCTGAATATAATCTTTTGCAGAAAAATTTGTGTTTGTTTTGATTACTTCGTTCAAATAGGTTGGATTGATATTTAAAACATTAGCATATTCCTGAACCTGATGCAATTCTTTGAAATTCCTTTCTACCAGTAGTTTAAAACTTTTAATTAATGTTCTGCCAACTTCAACAGCTTGTGTATTAACTAATTTATCGATAGTACAACTTTCGTTGCATTCAATTAAAAATAATTTAAGATATGCTCCAATAATTTCGAGAAACATAGGTTTTTGTTCACGAAAAGCATTTAACATTTCTTCGGCAAAAAGACTTAGTTTCTTCGCCTTATCTTCGTCAATTGGTAAAGGCGGGTTTTCGTTTATATTTTGAAAAAGATTGATATTTGAAATAAAATCTTTATTAATGCTGTTCATTTCAAGAAAATCGGAAGTAAAAAGAAATACATAACCTTTGGGCGAATGGTTGGTAATTACCTGATGAACCTGCGATGGACTTACAAAAAAAATATAGTTCGACTGAATTGTATATTCTTTAAAATCAATAATGTGTTTACCGGTTGCTTCGGTTGCCCAAATAATTGTATAATAATTATGCCGATGCGGTTTATCAGTAATACCGCCCAACTTTTCATCAATTTCCTGCATAGTTTTAATTTCGACAGCAACAGGTAAATTGTTTTGATACTGTTTAATATGATACGTTTTAATTTCCATAAGCGATTCTTTTATAACGTTGGCGCTATGGTTAGTGCGGGAATAAATTGTTGCTCAACTGTCTGTCAGCACAAATGTATGTAAAGTATTCAAATATTTCAACGAACACGCATACCCGCATTTGCAACAGCGTTTGTTATGGGCTGTATTTATTCTATCCAGTCAGATTTCTTAATGATTTTCATTTCACCTTCATTACCGATTTGTGCTAAGAATAAAATTCCTCGCCCATATTTCTGTTCATATTTCAGTTCAGTAATCTCAGAAATTAGTAATCCATATTCAGGGTAAAACCAAAATGCAACCTTTACGTCTGGTATGGGGATTTTTGTGCTTCTAATACAACCTGTAGTCAGTCTTAGAGGTTCTATAACTTGGAATCTCCGAAAAAGTCTTAAATAGGCTTGCTCAATTGATATTTTCTCATTCTGGGCAATTATTTCTGAAATTTCTTTTACAAAGAATGGGAAGGGAACTCCTTCTGTAACGACAGTATCTATTTCATATTTAAGATTTATAGAATCAGTCAATATTTTTCTAAAATAAGTCTTCAATTCCTCAGAATTTTTAATGTATTCAGTCATGTTCCTGATTCCGAGGCATAATTTTTCGGAATGATATTCGAGGAATGGACTTGTTTTTCTGGTTGTTGAACAAGAAAATGTCACTACTAAAAATATTGTCAAAACCAGTATTTTCCTCATTCTGAGTATGTTAAATTGTCGCCGAGTTTTGTCATAATATAGCCCATAACTTAGATATTTAGGCATTGCACTTTTCATCCGTTATCCACACAAAAATGCCAAACTACGAATACCCAAAAGTACTAAACTTTTGTTTGAAAACAAAAACTATTCATGAAGCCAATGGTATAAAAACTTTTAATACCTATATTCAATGATATTCAAAAAAAAACTAATATCTTTAACATCCGGAAATTTCAGGTAGTTTTTATTGATTGGTTGAATTTACTTATACTTTACGAAGTTTAAAAACGCCCTTCAGGGCTTAAATGTCATAATTGTTTTAATCATAGGGCGTTGGTTACAGAGCTTGCCGAAGTATGCCCTATGCTAATGCTGAAAGCCTTTCAGGCTTAAATTTAACTTCGTAAAGTAGCATTACAAAGCAAACTAAAATATAAATATTGAAACTTCTTATTTTTTAAGTATTTACAAAAAGTGTACGGATTAAAAAATCGGTAAAATATCAATTAAAACCAAAAAATATGGAAATGATTACAGAGAAATTATCAGTTAAGGAAAAAATTGGGTATAGTTTGGGCGATACGGCCTCGCACTTTGTGTGGGACATGGTCGGATTCTGGCTGTTGTTTTTTTATACCGATATATACGGTATTTCGGCTGCTGCCGCCGGAACTATTATGCTAATTGCCCGTTTTTGGGATATGGCCATCGACCCCGTTATTGGGGTAGTTTCCGACAGAACAAATACCCGCTGGGGAAAATTCAGACCTTACATTCTGTTTGGCGCAGTTCCGTATGCTGTTTTGGCAATTCTTACCTTTACAACACCCAATTTTGGCGAAACCGGTAAAATTCTTTACGCCGGAGCAACCTACATTCTGTTAATGACAGCCTATGCTATGATAAATCTGCCCTACTCCGCTTTGGGTGCAGTAATGACCGATGATACGTATGAAAGAGCCGGACTGAACACTTATAGGTTCATTGCCGGCTTTATCGGACAATTTGTAGTAACCGGACTTGCCCTAACCATAGCCGAATTTTTCGGTAACGGCGACAAAGCACAAGGGTTTCAATATACCGTAGTTTTATTTGCAGTTTTAAGCTTAATTTTCTTTTTTATTACGTTTAAAACTACCAAAGAGCGGGTTCAACCTCCAAAAGAGCAAGTAAATTCGCTGA
>JAIFNC010000249.1 GCA_020047935.1 Bacteroidota bacterium | reverse complement strand
GCATTTGGTATTCCTATTGTTACTTTTGTCGACCTGCCGGGTTATTTGCCGGGAGTTGACCAAGAACATGCCGGTGTTATTCGTCATGGCGCCAAATTGTTGTATGCATATAGCGAAGCCACCATACCGAAAATTACCGTTATTTTGCGCAAAGCATATGGCGGTGGTTACATAGCAATGGGTTCGCGCCACTTGATGGCCGACTTTGTGTATGCATGGCCGGGTGCCGAAATTGCTGTTATGGGCCCGGAAGGTGCTGCCAATATTATTTTCCGCAAAGAAATTATGGAAGCTGCCGACCCTGATGCAATGCGCAAAGAAAAAATTGAAGAATACAAAGAAAAATTTGCCAATCCATACGTAGCAGCCGGTAAAGGTTACATCGATTCGGTAATTGAACCTAAGGAAACTCGCGAATTTTTGCTACATTCAATTGAAGTTTCTATTAATAAAACTGTACCTATTCCTACTAAAAAGCACGGAATTCCGCCGTTCTAATAAGTAATGTTTTTTAGGTGAAATAATTGTTTTGCGGCAACTTAAGTTTGGTTTAAAAGCAATTATTTCACCGTTCAAATTAAACCAATTTTAGTTTGAAAATTAAATACGAGCATGTGCGTTAAAAAACAAATTGATTATTTACATGCAAGCTTAAAAAAGTATTAATTATAAACATTTTACTTATGAGTAAGGAAGAAAAACCCAAAGCAAGAAAAGGAATTTTAGGCTTTGGTAAAGAAAAGAAAGAAAAAGTTGAGAAAAAGGCCAAGGTTGAAAAAATGATACAGCCCGACTATGTTTATACTGCGTTTCAGATTGACGAAACTGTGTATAGGACCCTAACAACCAAAAAATTCGATAGACGAAAAGTTTGGCATAAACCAAACCCCGACCAATTGTTTTCGTTTATTCCCGGTAATATTGAAAAAATATTGGTAAAACCCGGCGACGAAATCTTGGAAGGTGAAAGTATGCTTATTTTGGAAGCCATGAAAATGAAAAATAACGTACTTTGTCCGCGCGATGCTATTGTTAAATTGGTAGCAGTAACGGAAGGTCAAAATGTACCAAAAGGCGTGTTGATGATTGAATTGGAACCGCTTGAATTCATTGAAGTGGAAGATTAACTTTCCGACTAATTATCGAATAAAAAAACCGAAAGAATTTTTCTTTCGGTTTTTTTATTTCTCAATGATAGCTAAAAGTTGAACCTTTCAGAAACTCGCGCAAAATGCTGGTAGGCGGAATTTCGTCCATCGGAATTTCGCGGAAGTAACCTAAAAATTTGAGCAATCGCTTTGCTTCTGCATAAACCCTGTCAGAAGGCGAAACTTGCCTTAAGATTGGTTCGGCAAAAGTTTTAAGTACGCCCAACTCGTAAAGCAGTGCCGAATTGAACATAATATCTGCTTCTTCCTGGAAAGGAAAAATATTTTGCTCTTCGCCCCGGCGTACACTTGCCCAGCGGTTTAAGGTTGCCGTGGCAGAATAGGAACGGTATTGAAAATCGCGTACAATTCTGCGAATCAGTCGGTTGTCGGTGCTTGGTATTCGGTTATGCTTGTCAATAGCCAATTGAGTAAGCGCCGAAATATAAATTCTGAATTTGTTTTCGAGCGCTATTTTATTGCTTAATTTTGGGTTAAGTGCATGAATGCCTTCAATTATAAAAATAGTTTCGGCATTGGCTTTAAATTTTCGCCCCGAAAAAAATCTTTTTCCGGTATCGAACGAAAATGAAGGAACTTCAACCTCCTGTCCGGCAAGTAAATCGAGCAGGTTTTGGTTAAATAGTTTAATATCGATAGCATCAATGCTTTCAAAATCGTATTCGCCATGTTCGTCGCGCGGTGTTTCTTCGCGATTTACAAAATAATTATCGAGCGAAATTTCTATTGGTCTTTTACCAAGTACTTTAAGCTGAATGCCTAAGCGCATCGAAAAAGTAGTTTTTCCCGACGATGAAGGCCCTGCAATAAATACAAATCGAACGGCATTTCTATTTACAATTTCGTCGGCTATACGAGCAACTTTTTTCTCGTGCAATGCTTCCGAAATTTTAATCAATTCGCCAACTTGCTTGCCTTTAATTGTTTCGTTGAGGCTTCCAACGCTTTTAATTCCTAATATATTAGCCCAACTTTTGTATTCTTTAAAAATATCAAAAAGTTTGTCTTGCTCTTCATAATATTCCAATTCAATCGGGTTGCTTCGTTTAGGCAGCACAAGCAGCATTCCGTGGTAATATTTCACCAAATCGAAATTTTTTAAGTATCCGGTATGAGGCAGTAAATAACCATAAAAATAATCCGGTTGACCGTCCAAGAAATATACCGAAGAGTAGGGCGTATCGCGGTCGGTAAAAAGCTTCACTTTATCGGTAAGTCCTAATGTGCGGTACAGTTCAACGGCTTGTGCGGTAGGTATTTCAGTACGTTCAAACGGTAAGCAGGCATCCACAATAGCACGCATTCTTTCTATTATGCTGAAGGCAACATCCACGTCAATGTTTTCGATGCCTTCGAGTTCGCAATATAAGCCTTTCGAAATAGAATGGCTGATAACCAACGGATTATTAGGGTACAATTCGCTGCAAGCTTTGTAAAGTACAAACGAAAGCGACCGCACGTACATGCGCATTCCGTCGGTGTCGCTGATATCGAAAAACTCAATATCTTTGGGTTTGTATACTTCGTATGCCAAATCGCGAATGGTGTTATTTACCAAGGCGCCCAGTACCTGATTTTTTAAACCGGGTTGGCATTGTGCCGCTATTTCGAGCAAAGTGCTGCCCTTGGCCACTTTATAGTTTGTGGAATTATTGATGCAAAATACATTGACTGATTTATCCATAAGGTTCAAAATTATTTCTTAAAAATATATTTTTTTTTCTGAAAAACGATAAAAAATAGCGCTTTTATGCTAAAATTTCGGCACTTTGCAGTTAAGTTTTAGTTTTTAGTTATTTTCGCCCTAATTTTCAATATAACGCATGGATTGCTTAATAAATTTCAATGGTACAATGCCAATAAATACATATAAATTAAAGGTCGAAGAATATACCGAGCAACTAAAAAAAGTGCAAATAAGGCTTAGAAATCTTACAGCGTTTCGAATTGTGAGTTTTTTAATTGCAATTATTGCCGGGTATTATTTTGTCAGTGTGCAAATAAACTTGTTTGCTTTGTTGGCAGTGTTGTTTTTCATAATTTTTTTATTTTTGGTGAAGAGCCAATTAAGTTTAAGCTTACGTAAAGGGTTTATTGAAAATTTGTTGCAAATAAACAAAAACGAAGTAGCAAGTATTGAAGGCGATTTCATAAATCCTTCAAACGGAAAACAATTTGCCGATGCAAAACATCCGTACGCCAACGATTTGGATATTTTTGGCGAAGCTTCTGTTTTTTCACAAATTTCGCGATGCACCAATCCGCTTTCGGAACAGAAACTTGCCGATTTATTGATGCATATTGAAATGAATCCGAAGGTAATTCTTCAAAAACAAGAAGCAGTTAAAGAACTTTCGGCACAAACGGACTTTTCACAAAAATTGCAAGCGTTAGGCATGAATAATGCAAATTTTATTTTCAATAAAAATATTTTTGAAATTAAAAGTACTATTTTTCGAACCAATAACTTAGCAAAGTTATTGGTGCTTTTGTCGGTATTGGTTTCCTTGGTACTTTGGGGTGCGGCAATTTTGGGTAAAATAGCTTTTGAGTTTGCTGTCGGTTATGGTATGTTTCAGTTGTTTGTTGTTTCAATATTTTTAAAAAGAACCAACGATTTGCATAATACCACCGGAAAACAGCACGAAAATGCACTTAAATTTGCCGAAATTGCAAAGCATTTGCACGAAACCGATTTTAGCTCCGAGCTGTTAAAAAGCTTTCAGCAAAAGTTACAAACACAAAATGCTTCACCGGCGGAGGTTTTCGGTCGGTTGGCATCGGTGTTAAAAATGTTCGACTTTCGATTGAATTGGTTGTTTATAATTCCTGCGCAAGCTTGGCAGAAAAAATTATTCATATTCATGCACAATTTGAAGCATTTAGCAGCATGGGGAATTTTGCGCGCAATAACCCGGATTTTATATTTCCCGAAGTTTCGGTTGCTGAGGTTCCTGTAAAAGCCGAAAATTTAGGACATCCGCTAATTTCGGCTTCAAAACGAGTTTGCAATAGTTTCGAAATAAACGAATTTGGTAAAACCGTGTTTATAACCGGAGCAAATATGGCAGGTAAAAGCACCTTTTTGCGCACCGTTGGCGTGTCGTTGGTGTTGGCGCAGTGCGGAGTGCCGGTTTGTGCCGAAAAGTTCGAATTTACGCCTTGTAATCTTTTTACCGGTATGCGAACCGACGATTCGTTGAAAGACAGCGAATCGTACTTTTTTGCCGAGCTTAAGCGCTTAAAAGCTATGGTTGAACAAATTAGAACCGATGAACCTATTTTTATTATTACCGACGAAATGTTGCGCGGAACTAATTCGGACGATAAGCACAAAGGCACCGAAGGTTTTATAAAACAGCTTCTTAAGCATAAAGTTGCCGGAATTATTGCCTCGCACGACGTTTCGTTGGGGTGCATGGAGCAAGAATTTCCGGAACAAATTACCAACCTTTGTTTTGAAGTTGGGCACTTGAACGACGAACTTATTTTCGATTATACCTTGCGACCCGGTGTTTCGAAAAATATGAATGCCGGCATTTTAATGCGAAAAATGCAAATTTTAATCGATTAAAGCCTTGCCAATACAAACCTTACGCGTTTTTGCAACTTTTTGCCCGACGGATGCACGGCTTCCAAAACTGCAAAATAAATACCTATAGGTAGCGCTTGCAAATTTTCCGATTCACCGTTCCAAATTAAGCTTGAAGTTGTTTCAAAAAGTACATTTTCAGCTAAATTTTTCACTATTGCACCGTGGTCGTTTGTTATAAAAATTTTGCCAAAATACCCGGCATCCGGAAATTGCAGCTTGAAAATTTGTACATCGTCATATCCGTCGTTGTCGGGCGAAAAAATTTGTAAATCGGCTGAAAAAACCGGTTCCGAGGCATCAATTTCCTTATGTTGCGAATTTTGTGCTCCCGGCGTTGCTCGTACATTGCTTGCTGCCGAATGCCAGTTTTGTACTTGGTTGGCAAGCGGTTGTGAACTTATTCGTTCAAGCGAAATGCCTTCTTGCTCATCGATAAATGCGCTGTGCATTTTATCCGAATAGTTTACGGTTTCCAACTCCAGCCCGTGGTTAGTAAGCAAGCTGATTGTGCCTTTGTCGTCGGGTAAACTTGGTAAGGTTGAAACTTTTAATAACGTGTTCTGATTTTCGCATTGGTAAACATTCGGCAATTCCTTAGCACAAGTGGAAATAGCCACAAAGCTTTGCGGATTAAATAAATAGCTTTCGTTACTAATGGCAAACGATGTTCCAAGAAGACCATTTTCGGCACGCTGGGCGAAAAATAAATTTGCCAAATCGAAGGTTTTTTGCGAATTGTTGAACAGTTCAATAAAATCGCAACTTTCCGGTATCGGGTTAAACA
>JAIFNC010000130.1 GCA_020047935.1 Bacteroidota bacterium | reverse complement strand
CCAAAATAAGACCAATACTTCGAGCTTTACCTTGTTGTTCTTTGGGCAATTTGTTGGAAACAATCGAAATGAAAATGATATTATCGACACCAAGCACAATTTCCAACAACGTTAAAGTTATTAATGCAATTACAAACTCCATAATGTTAAGATTAATTTTTGCGCAAATATACGTGTTTTCCTGCGATTTTTAAAAACCGGTAAAAAGAATAAGGTAAATATTCTTTTTTGAAACTGCACGAATTGACTTGAATATCGAAATTGGTATGTAATTTGCACTTTTGGAAAGTGTATCAATTTTAAAAATTTATGAAGAAAATTTTGCTTTTAGGCGTTGCATTTATAGCATGCCTTACCTCATATGCGCAAATTGTACTGTTATCGGGTGTTAATAATGGTTCGTATCATTTATTGGCTGAAGATATCAAGAAAATTTCGTCGACCCCAATTGAAGTACGTTATTCGGGCGGAAGTAATGATAATTTTTTGCAACTGAAAGAAAATAAGGGAATTGATATTGCTTTTTTGCAATACGACGTACTTTTGTACAAGGAAATGCAAAAACAAATAGATAAAAGCGAATTACAAGTGTTGTTGCCTATGGCATACGAAGAAATTCACTTAATTACGCTAAATGACTCGACCATAAACGGAATTAAAGATTTAAAAGGACGCAAAGTTGCCATTGGTTCGCCCGACCAAGGTACTAATATTACGGCAAAACTTATTAAACTCAAAACCGGAATTGAATGGATTGATGTTGAAATTGCATTTAACGATGCATTTGTATCGCTGCTGAGTAACGAAATTGATGCATTCTTTTTTGTAGGTGCTACACCGGTTGAAAAACTTTCGAAATTATCGCGCGGAGTGAGTAATTTTATAAAGCTAATTCCTATTGAAGATGAACGACTTAACGATATTTATTCGAAAGTGCAAATTAGGGCCAATAATTACCGTTGGATTGACAAAGATATTAATACCTATGCCGTAAAATCGGTGTTGGTTTGTAATACCGTAAACCGAAAAATTACCGATGCCGATATTGAACTGCTTTTAAGCGAGATAGATAAGAATTTAAGCAAGTTGCAAACCGAAGGACATGCAAAATGGAAACAGCTCGACTTTTATTTTGAAGATATTCATTGGCCGTTGCATCCGGCAACAAAAAAAATATTTATCGATTAGAAAAAAAGCCGAAATTGTTTAATTTCGGCTTTTTAATTTTTAACTATGTGGTTTAAATCAAAATCGGAAATTCAGAAAACAGTAGCTGAACTGAATTATAAAACCGACCAAAACGGTATAGTAAACAGAATGTTGCGCGAAAATGGCGCATGGAATTTGCATTTGGAAAACACTAAACAAGCTATTTTGCAATTTAGCGAAGAAAAAAAAGGTACGTGTGTTGTGCTTGGCAGCGGTTGGTTGCTTGATGTACCGCTAAATGAACTATCAGAACAATTTAGCAAAGTGTATTTAGTTGATATTGTACACCCTGCGCATTCAAAAACAAAAGTGCAAAAATACAGCAATGTCGAACTTATTGTTGCTGATATTACTTGCGGTTTGGCTGGTTTTGTGCATTCAAATAAAATAAATTCAGTAGCCGAACTTTGCGAAATAGTTGAAAAGCAATTTAGTCCTACGCCAAATGAATTTTTTTCGAACGTGCTAAAAATTGATTTTCCCGATTTTGTTGTTTCTGTAAATTTGCTAAACCAATTGGATATTTTGATTACAGAATACTTAATCGAGCAATATGCGTTTAAAAATGAAGAACTTACAATGCTGCGAAAAAGTATACAGGCGGCACATTTAGCCTTGCTACCTGCCGAAAGTAGTTGCCTGATAACCGATTTTTATAAAAGAGAGTACAATTTGCAAAGCGATGAATTTTTACAGAAAGAAAACTTAATATTTGCCAATTTAGCCTATAATAATGCTGAAAGTACTTGGTTATGGAATTTCGATTCGACCGGAACTTATGCCGAAAATAAAAAAATTATATTCGAAGTAGCAAGTTTCCGAATGTAAGTTAAAACGATTTTTTTGTATGAAAATAAATAAATATAGTTTTGTTATATGCTTACTAATTATTGGGTTAGGTTTAAGGGCACAAACGCCTGCGTTGCAAGTTGGCATAACGGCCGGCAGCGGCACGGTTTGGCTCGATAAAGCTTTTTTAATGAAAGGTACACCGTTGTTTTTATCGGGTATTTTGGTTGAAAGTCCTATTAAAACTTCAATTTCAATAATTCCAAAACCTAAAGCGTTAATTTTGAATGCTTTTTGGGGTGAATTTGAAGCGCCTGTACACCAAATTTTTGGAATAACAGCCACCGGAAAGTTTCAGATTGTAAAATTTAAATCTTTATCAATTAACAGTTTAGCTGAATTTGGAGTCTGCTATGCTCCATTTCCGTATAGGGTAGCTACAAATTACACGAACAATTTGATTGGCAGTTATTTGAATGTATTAGGGGGGGGCGGTTTCGAAATTCAATGGGCAGTTTCCGGGAAATTGAGCCTTTCTGCAGGTGCAAAGGTTTTACATATTTCGAACGGCGAATTCCAAAAACCCAACGACGGGCTTAACTTTATAAGCTATCCGGTAACTTTAAAATACAACATAACCACTTCGGAAAAACCTTTGATTGAAATAAGCAAAACGCTTAAAAAACATTCGTTTGAGTTATTTTTAAGTTATGCCTTGCGCGAAGTAAAAGCTTTGCAGCCTAAAAAGTTTGCAGTGGTTTCCGGCTCGGCAGCTTATTTTCGAAAAATTGTGCATAATTGGCAATTGGGTATTTCAACCGATTTGTTTTTCGATGCAAACAATGCTGCAGGCTATGTTCTTAACCCGCAAGGAAGTAAATTACAAGCCGGTTTTTCGGGAATGTGGAAATTAAATTTCGATAAGTTGTCAATAGAGCAAGGAATTGGTTATTATGTATATAACAAAAATTCCGACCGTAGCAATACCTACAACCGACTAAATATAAAATGGAACATAAAGCCAATTTTTTTGGTGCTTTCGTACAACAGGCATCAAGGTTCGGGCTATTACCTGGGTTATGGTTTGGGCTATAAATTAGTTCAATAATTTGTTAATTGAGGAAATTTGATAATTTGATAATGATTTACCGAAATGAACTATTTAATGCTGTAAATATTTGTATTTAAACAAATTATGCAAAAAAGGCACCTAACTGTTATTAGTTAATACAATGAAAAAAATACTTTTATTTTTAGCTGTTTTACTTTTTATTTCGTGTTCAAAAGAAAACGAAGAATTTTTGTTGGTTAAAACCCACGATTTTGGTATTTTTTGGGGTGTAGCCATGCATAATAATTTCGATTTCGAAATACACCGAACCGACAGTTTCCGACTGCAATTTCATGCGCCGAATAGCATAATGGAAAAAATTAAGGTTCTTCCGGCGCCTTCAAGTAAACTGGAAATTTTTAATGATGTCGAATCGCCATTTAACAATACCACTCGTCCGTTGCTTAAAGTGTATGAAGCGCAACCCGTTGTATTTTCTTTCACGGTCGATGGTTCGGCACAATGTGTACAAGCCGATACTATTGATATAATTGATTTTACGGTTATTGTTTTTAAACATGCCGGAAATTTGGTTTTTCCCATTAAATCGAAGGTATTTAATACCGAAATACTTGGCGGAAATACCTTTATGGATATTTCGGGTAAAGCCACGGTATTAAACATTTTACAACGAGGCGAAGGCAGGTATAATTTTAATAAACTGCAAACCGACACCATAAATATTATACAAAACGGCGGTGGTTATGTATATTTGGGCGAATGTAAGCAGCTAAACGTAACCATAGATTTTAGCGGAAACGTATATTATAAAGGCAATCCGCAAATTATTTTAACCGGCAATGGCACAGGAAAGTTGATAAAAATACAGTAAAAAACTGCTTGAAAAGTTCTTTAATTTGTTGAAATTAAATTAATAAACAGCTAAATTTCAAGCAGTTTTTACATCACTTACGGAATATAAATTTCCAACAATTTTGCTTTATTTAATGGTTTTAAAACCAAATTTTTAAGAATAGCAGGAATTAAAACTGTTTCGCCTTTGCTTACTTTGGTAATGTTTTCATTTTCAACTATTTCAAATTCGCCTTCCACACACATGTATATTACAAAACTGTCTATCAGTATGTAATCTTTTTCAACCGGTTTATCGAAATTCAGAATATTTAATTTGAAATATTCGCTTTCAGTAATATTGCAGGTTTTATTCAAAACATTTGCATATTCGGAAAGCGGATTTTCCAATTTCGAAAAATCTAAACAGTCCAATGCTTCTTCGGTGTGCAGTTGGCGCGGTTTTCCATCTAATCCGGGGCGGTTATAATCGTATACGCGGTAAGTTACATCGGAACTTTGCTGAATTTCTGCCACTACAATACCTTTACCAATGGCATGAATTCGGCCGGCAGGTATATATATTACGTCGCCCGGTTTTACGCTTATGGTTTTAAGCAGTTCCGGCAAGCGGTTTTCTGCTAAAAAGGTTTCATATTCTTCCGCCGTTACCTCTCTTTCAAAACCCGAAACTAAGGTTGCATTCGGTTCTGCATCAATAACATACCATACTTCGGTTTTTCCGTACGAATTATGTCGTTCGTATGCCAATTCGTCATTTGGGTGCACTTGAATTGAAAGGTCGTCGGCAGCATCGATAAATTTAATGAGCAACGGAAAATCGATACCAAATTTTTCATAAACTTTGTCGCCCAGCAGGTCGCCCATGTAAATTTCGCAAAGTTCCTCAATGGTATTTCCTTCCAAAAAACCGGTTTCAACTACCGATAAATTTTCGGGAACTGCACTTATTTCCCAACTTTCGCCAATATGCGGTGTGTTATATTTTTTGTTCAGAACCGTTTTTAGTTTTTCGCCGCCCCAAACGCGTTCTTTAAATAGCGGAGTAAATTTTAAAGGGTATAATTCCATATGTATTGTTTAATTCAATTCCTAAATTCGTTAACTCAAAATAAATTCCTTAATTTTTTTTATAAGAAGTTCAGGCTGTTCCGCATGAAGCCAGTGTCCGGCGTTTGGCAAAGTTGCAATATCGGCATACGGAAACAGTTTGTGGATAATTGCAAAATCGGAATCTTGAATATAATTCGAAAGTGCACCGCGAACAAAAAGCACCGGAAAACCGGTAATTTTTCCGTCCATCGTATCCACGGTAACTTCGGCGCCTTCTAAAATATTTTCTAAATTAAAATCTAAGGCATTAATATTAAGCAGCCAATTAAACGAACCGTTTTTATTTCGGTGAATATTTTTCAGCAGAAAATAACCTATTTTTTTATCCGGAATTTTGGCAAGCAGTTGTTCTTCAAGCATCTTACGGTCGGTAATGCCGGTAAAACTAATGCTTTTCATCGCACTTATAATTTGCCGGTGTTGGTTGGCTTGGGTTTCGTATTGGTCGTTTTCGCGATACGATTTAGGCGCTATATCCAACACAATCAGCGTACTAACACGTTCGGGGTAGGCTGCGGCAAAATGAATTACCGTTTTGCCGCCCATCGAGTGCCCTATCAGTATGGCTTTTTGCAAGTTATGCTCATCCATAAATTCGAGCAAATCGCTTTTTAGCAAATTATAATTATGCCCGGGGCTGTGTGGCGACCTGCCATGGTTTCGTTGGTCGATAACAAAAACTTCAAAATAATCGGAAAGCGCTTTGGCTACCGTAACCCAATTGTCCGATGCACCATACAAACCGTGTACAATAATTAGCGGATGCCCAAAACCGTATTTTCTGTAGAATAATTGCATTTTCTATTTAACTAACTGACGAAGATAAAGTTGAATCGTATTTTCCAACCCAAAATATAAGGCATCGGAAATAAGCGCATGACCAATGGAAACCTCTTTAATAAATGGAACGTTGGTTACAAAATATTTCAGATTTTCGAGCGAAAGGTCGTGTCCGGCATTAATTTCTAAGCCTAAGCTATGCGCCAATTTGGCAGCTTCGGTAAAAGATGCTGTTGCTGCTATTGGGTTATTTGGAAAATTAGTCGCAAAAGGTTCTGTGTACAGCTCAATTCTGTTGGTTCCGGTTTTTACGGCGAATTCAATATTTTTCAAATTTGTATCAACAAAAATTGATGTTCGTATGCCTGCTTTTTGAAAAGTAGCAATAATTTCGCTCAGCATTTGCCAATTTTTCACGGTATCCCAACCGGCATTCGATGTTATAGCTTCCGGCGGGTCGGGAACCAAAGTTACTTGCTCGGGTTTTGCTTCCAACACCAAATCGATAAAGCTTTTGTTCGGGTAGCCTTCAATATTAAATTCGGTATAAACCAGCGGACGCAACAATCGAACATCGTTGTAGCGAATGTGGCGTTCGTCGGGGCGCGGATGTACCGTAATACCATGTGCACCAAACTTTTGGCAATCGACAGCCACTTGCTGAACATTCGGCACATTTCCGCCTCGTGCGTTTCGAATGGTGGCAACTTTATTTATATTTACGCTTAATTTTGTTTCCATTGCAAATATTTATTATTCCGGGCAAAGTTAGCAGTTTTATTATTTTTAGCGAAAAATAGTTTTTTTTCAAATTTCATGAAATTCAGGGTATAAGGTATACTTTTTGTTAAAATTTACATAATAGAATTGGTTAAGTGCATTTTTCAACGTAAAAAATACTATTATTGTAGAAATAACGAAAAATACGAAACGTGCTGGCAAAAGAACTTATATCGGAAGTATTTCCGTCGATTAAAACCTCGGAAAGTGCTGCTAAAGCACTTAAATACATGGAAGTTTTTCGTGTAACGCATCTGCCTATTGTAAATAATACCGAACTACTCGGGCTTATTTCCGATACCGATATTTACGATATGAATCTGGCCGATGAACCAATTGGTGCACACAACTTGTCGCTTATTCGGCCATTTGTATATTTAGATGCGCATTTTTTTGAAGTGCTCGAAATTGTGAACAGCCTTAATTTAAGCCTTATTCCGGTGCTCGATTATGACGATAACTATATGGGCGCTATTACGTTGCAAGACCTTGCCAGACGGTTTGCCGAGTTGGTTGGTTCGCAACATCCGGGCGGAATTATTGAATTGGAAATGCATATGCTGGATTATTCGTTGTCGGAAATTGCCCAAATAGTTGAAAGTAACGATGCCAAAATTTTGGGCTTATACGTAACCGAAGGTGCCGATACAAGTAAAATTATAGTAACCATTAAACTGAACCGAACCGATATAAGTGCCATATTGCAAACTTTTGATAGATACCAATATACCGTTCGCGGCAGTTTTGCCGATAACGAAGAGGTGGACAATATGAATAGCGATAGGTTTGAGCAATTTATGAATTATTTGAATATTTAATCCTTTTCAATACAAAAATGGTAGCTGCAATATATGGCAAAGAGTTTAAAGCCGATTTTTTGCCCGCTTTCGAATTATTTCTCGAAAAATTACATCAGTATAATGTTCAGCTGCTTATACATAAAAGCTTTTTGGTTTATTTGGGAAGTTATCCGCAGTTGAAGTTGAAAAATGCCGGATTTTTTACCGGTTATGCCGATTTGCCGCGCGGTACCAACTATTTTTTTAGCATAGGAGGCGACGGAACTTTCCTTGAATCGGCTTCTTTGGTTCGCGACAAAGATATTCCGATTGTGGGCATAAACAGCGGCAGATTAGGCTTTTTGGCCGATATTGCACAAGAAGAAATTGCATATGCTATTGATGCCATATTCGATAAACAATATACTTTTGAACCCAGAACTTTATTGAAATTAGAAACTGCTGCCAATCTTTTTGACGATTATAATTGTGCTCTGAACGAATTTACCATTGTGAAACGCGATTCGGGGTCGATGATTACGATTCATACGCATATTAACGGTAAATTTTTGAATACCTATTGGGCCGACGGGTTAATAGTTGCAACTCCTACCGGTTCAACTGCTTATTCGCTTTCAACCGGCGGACCTATTGTTTTACCCACGGCACGCAATTTTATTATTACGCCCATTGCACCGCATAATTTAACGGTGCGACCTATGGTTATTCCCGACGACAGCGAGCTTGTTTTAAGTGTCGAAGGGCGCTTTAGCAGCTACCTCACCACACTCGATTTTCAGTATAAGATTATTGAAAAAACCATGGATTTAAAAATTAAGCGAGCGCAATATACAATAAAAGTGCTCAAATTAAATAACCACAGTTTCTTCACTACACTTCGGAATAAACTAAAGTGGGGCTTGGATAGCCGAAACTAAGGTTACTTTTGATGAAATACACAAATTCTTTGACAATTTTCCTATCCATTCTCTTATTTTAAGCGTATAAATACAGTAAATGGAGTTAAATTTGCCCCATTATTTTATTGAAACTGATTTTTTGCGAAACTAACAATAACGAAGAAATGAAAAAGGTAGCCTTATTCGGAATGCTGATATTAATTGTACTTAATGTAACTGCACAGCGATGGAAAAAGAATCGTTGGGAATTGGTTGGCGGCATGGGAACCACCTTTTTTATGGGTGACTTAGGCGGCGGTTCCGGAGATGCAAAGCGGTTTTTAGGTGTTGCCGACTTGGATATGGCAGCAACACGCCCGGCTTTTCAGGTTGGTATTCGGTACAAGTTTGTTGAAGTGCTTTCGGCAAGAGCAAATTTTGCGTATGGTTTTATTTCTGCCGACGACCGTTTTTCGGGGCATTATGGCAGATGGTTACGTAATTTACATTTTCGCTCGCAAATTTTCGAAATGTCAACCGTGGCTGAACTTTATTTTATTAAAGAAAAAATAGGTTCGCGTTATGCAATTTCTTCAGGCGGTTTGCGCAATATGATTAGTGCTTATATGTTTGTTGGTGCCGGATTTTTCTTCTACGAACCTCAAGCTTTTTCCGATTTGCAAGATAAATGGGTTAATCTTCGCCAATTAAATACCGAAGGACAAGGCATTGTTGAAGGACTGGAGCCTTACTCGCCCTACGGTTTTGCTTTTCCGTTGGGGGTGGGTGTAAAGTACAACTTGCTTAAAAACTTTGCTATTAATGTAGAAATGGGCTTGCGCTATACCAATACCGATTATATTGACGATGTTAGCGATAAGTATTTCAACTATAAAGACTATATTATTGAAAACTCAGGTAAATTAACCAACGAACAATTAAATTTATATACCGCTGCTTCTGAATTTACCGACCGACATAAACCATACGATTTTGAAAACGGGATAACTACTCCTTATAAAACCGGCAAACCTTACCGTGGCAGCCCGTTGTTTAACGATGCTTATATTTTTACCATGGTATCGGTAGTGTATAAACTCAAAACTTCGCGCAGCGGATTGCCTAAATTCGAATAATTATACCATACAATTATGGCGTTAAAATTGCGTTATTTGCATCAGTACCAAAAACTGAAACCGTAATTTATTGAATAATGAAAATTGTATCGTTTTTTTTCGGATTCTTCTTCTTAAGTCAATTGTTGTTGGCTCAAAAAAATAAATATGTCGAAATAGGAGCTGCCGGAGGCGTTTTTTATTATTTGGGCGATGTAAATCCGAGCTTACATTTTTATAATCCGCAATCGGCATACGGAGGCTATTTTAAATTGGTTTTAAACGAGCATTACAGCACTAAAATTGGGGTAGCCTACGGAACAATTGCCGGAAGCGACAACGATTTTAACAATACATTCAGCCTTACCCGCGGTCATTCGTTTACCAATACCATTGCCGATATTCATTTAATGGGCGAATTTAACTTTTTTCCGCTTTTAGCCGAACCCGATGAAGAATTGTATAAAAATTTTACAACTTATATTTGTGCGGGCTTGTCGTATTACATTGCGCCCAATAGTTTGGGGTCTACTTCAAACTTGGGTATACCGTTTGGTGTAGGTGTAAAATACAATCTTTCGAAAAGGTTTAATATTGGTGCTGAATGGGTTATGCGGTATACGTTGAACGATAATTTAGATTTGCTGGAGCCTGTTTTTAGGTCGGAAAAAGGTGGAGCTTTTGCAGGAAAACAAAAATCGTTTACCGGAAATAACGATTCTTTTACTTTTGTAGGAGTAAATTTAGGGGTAAAATTGTATGCAGGAAATGATGCTTGTCCGGCTTATGGTCGTAAAAAATCTAAAAAGAAGTAAAAAACACTTAAATACTATTATATTTGCGTCGGTTTTCAATTTTCAATGCTAATTTTGGAGCGAAAATTTGAAACCGATTTTGCTTTTAATATTTGGTATAAACGAAAAATTATGGATATTAAAGATAAACTTCGCGAAAAGCAACTGCCGGTGCATGTTGCAATAATTATGGACGGCAATGGTCGTTGGGCAAAACAAAAAGGGAATATGCGTATTTTTGGGCATAAGAATGGTGTGAAAGCTGTACGCGAAGTGGTTGAAGCCGCAGGCGAAATAGGTATTAAATATCTTACATTGTACGCTTTTTCAACCGAAAACTGGACCCGGCCAAAGTCCGAAGTGGATGCCTTAATGACTTTATTGGTTACCACCATAAATACCGAAGTAGATGAACTTATTAAAAATAATGTACGACTAAAGCAAATTGGCGATTTGAAAAGTTTGCCCGATTCGGTTCAAAAAAAGTTGCAAGAAGCCATTTTGCGAACATCCCATTGCAAGGGGCTTACGCTGGTTTTGGCGCTCAGTTATTCGGGGCGAAGCGAAATAACCAATGCCGTTGCACAAATGGTTACCGATGCAAAAAGCGGCAAAATAGCGGCTGAAGATATTTCTGAAAGTTTGGTTTCGAGCTATTTATATACATCGGAAATTCCCGACCCCGATTTGCTTATACGCACAAGCGGCGAATACCGAATAAGCAACTTTTTGCTTTGGCAATTGGCTTATTCCGAAATGTATTTTACCGGTACACTTTGGCCCGATTTCAGAAAAAAAGACCTTTTCGAAGCCGTGCTCGATTATCAGCAACGCGAAAGACGATTTGGGAAAACAGGCGATCAAATTTCAAGCTAAACGGATTTTCAAAATAAAACATATAATAATTCTTCAAAATAATTGTAATGCTTAAACATTTCTTTAGTATTCTGTTACTTACTTTTATCGGAATAAATTTTGGCAAGGCGCAAAATTTTATCGATAAATTAGATTATGCAAGCCCCGGAACCTACGAAATTGCCGATGTGCAAGTTACCGGCGTTAAATACCTGAACCGCGATATTTTGGTGCAATTGACCGGACTTACTATTGGTTCGAAAATTGAACTGCCGGGCGATGCTATTACAAAAGCGGTTGAAAAACTTTGGGAACAAGGCTTGTTTTCCGATGTGAAAATTAATGCCTTAAAAACCGAAGCCGGTAAAATATGGCTCGAAATTGAGCTGAAAGAACAACATAGGTTGGCTACGGTAAATTGGATTAATGTTAAAAAATCGGATCAAGAGTCGCTGCTCGAAAAGCTGAACTTACTACGAGGAAACCAAGTTACCGATGACCTTGTAATTAAATCGAAACGAATTATTCGTAATTACTATGTCGAAAAAGGATTCTTTAAAACCGATGTTTCTATTTATTCGAAAGAAGATACGATGTTGCAAAACACGGTAAACATGTTTATTGAAGTCGATAAAAAAGAGCGAGTTCGTATTGAAGATATTCAAGTAGAAGGAAATACCGTTTTTTCGGATGCTAAAGTTCGCCGTTATTTGAAAGATACCAAAAAGAAACGTTGGTACGGTTTGTTTAAACCTTCAAAATATATTGAAGACAAATGGGAAGCTGATAAGGAGAATTTAATTGCTAAATACCATGAAAAAGGCTACCGCGATGTTCAAATTGAACGCGATTCGATGTATGATTTTGCTTCGAACCGCTTGTTTATTATGTTGAATATTAGCGAAGGCAATCCGTATTATTTCAGAAAAATTAAATGGGTTGGCAATACAAAATATGCAACACAAGATTTAGTAACCCGTTTAGGTATTACTCACGGCGATGTGTACGACCAATCGTATTTGAGCAAACGACTTGTGGCCGCAGACGATGCCGTTGGAAACTTATATTTAGACAACGGTTATTTATTTTACCGTTGCGAGCCCGTTGAAACCCGAATTGAAGGCGACTCGGTAGATATTGAATTGCGCATTATTGAAGGTCCGCAGGCTTCAATTAACGAAATTATAATTAAAGGTAATACCCGAACAAACGACCATGTAATTCGTCGCGAAATAAAAACTCGTCCGGGCGAACTTTTCAGCAAATCGGATATTGTGCGTACCGTGCGCGAATTGGCGCAATTAGGTCATTTTGACCCCGAAAAAATTGTACCTAACCCAATACCTAACCAAAACGACGGAACTGTTGATTTAGAGTACGGTTTGGAAGAACGTGCCAACGACCAAATTGAGCTTTCCGGAGGTTGGGGTGCAAACCAAATTGTAGGAACGTTGGGTTTGAAACTTTCGAATTTCTCGGTCGCTAATTTATTTAACGGAAAAGCATGGCGTCCGGTACCTATGGGCGATGGTCAAACCTTGAGCATAAGAGCACAATCGAACGGAAAACAGTACCAATCGTACAGTCTTTCGTTCACCGAACCTTGGCTTACCGGCAAAAAACCAATTTCGTTATCGTTTTCATTATTCGAATCTATTTTTAGCTACGGAACCAGCACCGACCTCGATATTACGAATGCACAACTTAATAAATATATTAGTACTTCCGACAAACTTTTCGATTCGAAAGATGGAATGGAGCGAATTACAAACATAGACCTGATGCGCGCGGTACGCAATGGTTATATTGAAGAAATGCACCAAGTAATAGGTGCCACCGGTGCCAATATTATGGTTACCACCGGTGCTACCTTAGGTTTGGGTACACGTTTAAAATGGCCCGACGACTATTTTACCTTGTACGGCGAACTTAGTTACGAAAACTATTTGTTGTATCAATGGCCATATTTTACCGATTTGTTTCAGACCGGTGTGGCTAATAATTTCAGTTTAAAAACGGTATTCGGTCGTAACTCGGTTGATAATCCGTTGTATGCACGTAGTGGTTCGAATGTGTCGTTAACTTTGGAAATTACACCGCCATACTCGCTTTTCAGCAATAAAAATTACGACGAAATTTCGGTGCAAGAAAAGTACAAATGGGTCGAATTTCATAAATGGAAATTTAAATCGGACTGGTACACCAGAATTTGGAAAGATTTGGTATTGCGAACCAACGTTGAGTTTGGTATGCTGGCACATTACAACGACGAAATAGGCCCTTCACCATTTGGCAGTTTTATTTTAGGTGGCGACGGAATGAGCGGTTACAACTACTCGGGTGCCGAAAACATTGCATTGCGCGGATATTCGAACCAATCGCTTAAACCAAGCAAAGGGGGCAATATTTACAACAAATATACCATGGAGTTACGCTATTTAATTTCGCCTAATCCGTCGGCTACAATTTATGCACTGGCTTTTTTGGAAGCAGGTAATTCGTGGTACAGTTTCCAAGATTTTAATCCGTTTAAGGTTAACAGGGCTGCAGGAGTAGGCGTACGTATTTTCTTGCCTATGTTGGGTTTAATGGGGGTTGATTACGGTTACGGTTTCGACCCTACATCAAGTAACAACCCGGAAGACTATAAACATCAGTTTCACCTTATGTTAGGACAGCAATTTTAATAATTTTATGAATTGAAATAATTTACAACCGAACTCGTTTTTTCCTTACGGGAGAACCGTGTTTCGGTTGTCTTTTTTTCTCATTAACAAAACTAAGTAATTATGAAAAGAATTTTTGCAGCATTTTTATTTGCTTCTTTAGTTTTAAGCATGCAAGCACAAAAGTTTGCTTTTGTTGATACCGATTATATTTTGAAAAAAATTCCGCTTTACGAAGCAGCTCAAAAGCAGCTCGATGCCCTTTCGAAAAAGTATGAAGCCGAAATTGAAGTTGGCTACCAAGAAGTTGACAAGCTTTATAAAGCTTTTCAGACCGAAAAAGTATTTTTGTCGGACGAAATGAAACTTAAACGCGAAGAAGAAATTATAGCCAAAGAAAATGAAGTGAAGCAACTTCAGAAAAAATACTTTAGCCGCGACGGCGAATTGTATAAAAAACGTACCGAACTTATTCAACCTATACAAGACGAAATATTAAAAAATGTTAAAGAGTTAGCAGCCGAAGGCGACTTTGCACTAATTTTGGACACGGCTTCGGGGAATGCCTCGGTACTTTTTGCCGATGCAAAATACGATAAAAGCGACGATATTTTGAAAAAAATGGGTTACGGAAAATAAATATTGCTTTTTATTGCTATTTTTGCCGCCAAATTGCTAAGTAATTCAAAATTAAATATTAAAGTGTACAATGAAAAGAACTATTAAGGTTATTCTATTTGCAGTGTTTTTTGCTGCATCCAATTTGCTAAATGCTCAAGCCACGCTAAAGTTAGGACATATTGATACGCAGGCACTTATAGCTGCAATGCCCGAAACTAAAATTGCACAAACCAATTTAGAAAAAGAAGCTAAAAGTTTGGAAGAAGCTATGGAAATTATGGAAGTTGAATACAGAAATAAATTGAATGATTATGTTCAGAAACGCGATTCGCTGGTAGCATTGGTTCGCGCAAACCGCGAGCAAGAACTTCAAGAATTGCAACAACGTATTCAGGGTTTTGAGCAACAAGCACAACAGCAACTTCAGCAAAAACAACAAGAATTGTTTAAACCTATTATGGCAAAAGCAAAAAAAGCAATTGAAGATGTGGCTAGAGAAAATAGTTTCTACTATATTTTTGAAATGAGCACCGGTGCTATTGTTTATGCTTCGCCCGAATCGACTGACATTTTGGCGTTGGTTAAAAAGAAGTTAGGTATTCTTTAACAGATTAATTTTATAAATTTTCGGCTTTTTGGATACGTTCGAAAAGCCGTTTTTCTTTTAATACTATGGAAACATCGCAACCAATTGGTTTATTCGATTCGGGTATTGGCGGTTTAACTGTTGCCGGTGCCATAAAAACGCTTTTGCCAAACGAGCGTATGATTTATTTTGGCGATACGGCGCATTTGCCCTATGGCGACAAATCGGCTGATGCTATTCGGGCGTATTCGAAACGAATTGCCGAATTTTTGCTCGAAAAAAATTGCAAAGTAATAATGATAGCCTGCAATACTGCCAGTGCCGCCGCTTATGATATCGTACGCGATTATGTAGGCAACAGAGCCTTGGTAATGAACGTAATAGACCCAACCGTTGATTTGGTTTGCGATTCGGAAAACAGTCGAAATGTAGGCGTAATAGGAACCAAAGGCACGGTAAACAGCGGTACGTATTCGAAAAAAATTCTTGAACGCCGACCCGATTACAAAGTTTCGCCGTTGGCTACGCCGCTGTTGGTTCCTATGATTGAAGAAGGGTTTATTTTCGACGATATTTCGAATGCAATTATCCGCGCTTACCTTTCAAATGACGCAATGAAAGACATTGATTCGTTAATTTTGGGCTGCACGCATTATCCAATTATTAAAAATCAGATTCGTAAGTATTTTAATTTCAACATAAAAGTGATTGATTCGTCGTTGGCGGCAGCTAATTGCTTAAAGGATACACTCATTGAAAAAAATATGTTGGCGCACAAACAAACCGGGAAGCACGAGTTTTATGTGTCGGACTATACCGAAATGTTCGAAAAAATTGGCGAAATGTTTTTTGAAGAACCGGTAAAATTGCAATTGGCTAATTTGTGGGAATAAGTGAATTGTTTTTGAAAAAAATAAATTTTGAATTTAAAAATTTTGTAACTTTGATAAAAAAAGCTATGATTCCGCAAAGTCGCATTAGTGAACAACTAATATATTCAAAATTAAGCTTATTAAGTTCTGAACCACTTAAACAAGAATTATTGTTTTATATGGACTATTTGCTTAATAAACAATTTAATGAAGGAAATATGAAAAGGAAGCCCAAATTTGGGTGTGCAAAAGGTAGCTTTAATTTGGCTCCTGATTTTGATGAGCCTTTAGATGATTTTAAAGAATATATGTGATGAATATCTTACTTGATACGCATACGCTAATTTGGTTTTTAGAAGGTTCAGATAATCTAAGTCAAATTGCACTTCAATTAATTGAAGATGATAAAAATACATGCCATGTAAGTATTGTTTCAATCTGGGAAATAGCCATTAAAGTAAGTTTAAAGAAAATGGAAATGAAAATTCCATTCGAAAAGTTAAGTTTGCTTATTTGGGAAAACGGTTTTCAAATTTTGCCAATAGAATTTTCACATACGCTAAAATTAATTTCCCTACCTTTTCATCACAATGACCCGTTTGATAGATTGTTAATTACTCAGAGTATAGTTGAAAATATGTATATTATTAGCAAAGATAGTTCTTTTAAACTGTACGATGTAAGGCAATTATGGTAAAATAAACCTCGAATTCGCTTTATTTTTTACTTTACGAATTCGAGGCAAAATTACAAATGTCTATCTTTTTCTTTCAAAAATTCGAGTTATACCGCTATAGTTTTCCGTATCTTGGTTTTCTTTTATGGTTAGTTTAAACTTATCGGTATTTATCCATTTAATTGAGGCTTTGCCAATTGAACCATCGGGGAAAACTTCTTCGTAATACGGATGTTTATATTTCCATTTCGAACTTGTTTTGTATACTTGACCGTTGTCGTAAACAAATTTTATATCGGTGGTTTTGTCTTCTTTCCAATATACTTCAATTACACCTCCGCCCATTGATGGGTCGTTAATTTTGGTAAACCAGCGACCATAAAAACTGCTTTCTGTATAGTTTACCGGTGCTTCTTTTTTAAGTTCGGCTTTAATTTTTTCTGCCATTGCCAAGCTGTCTTGTTTGGCTTTTTCAGCGGCTTGTGCTGCAACTTGGGCGTTGGCAAGGCTGTCGGCACGCAACTGTTCGTTCATTTTAAGGGTAGCCAACTCAATGCTGTCGGCTTTTTTAATGCTGTCTTGCTCGGCTTGTTTGGCAAGTTGCTCGGCATTTGGCCCGCAACTTACGATAGCAAATGCAACAAATGCGATTGCCATAATTGAGGTAATGATTTTCATAAAATTTCTATTTGGTTGTTTAAATTCGGAAAATAAAAAAAAATCCGTTCAGTTCAAAATTGTATGAGTAAAGATACGATTTTGATTTTGTTTTTAAGCAAATTTTATCAACCAAAATTTAAACATGGCATCTAATTATTTTGTTAAAACCGTATAAGTATTTGGTTTAAATTTCATTAGCGCCGGAATCAACTTCCAAATAATACGTTTCAATCGAATTACAAAGTAGTTAATACTTGTCTTTTTATATTGAAAATTGATAATATTCAAATGATATAATGCGTGTTTTCGTTTTAAAATTTCGAATTTTTCGGTATACAATAAAAAGTTAAAAAGGGCAGGAGTATAAATGTTTATATGTCCGTAGGCATTGAAATGAGCAAATTTTTTATCGACATTAAACGAAAAATCAATCGGAACTTCAATTATTTGATGCTTGGAAATTCGTTTTATTTCGCTTAATAATTTTCGCGGATGTTCAACATGCTCAATAACATGCGAGCAAATTGCCAAATCGAATTGCTTATCGGCATAGGGTAAAACATACCCATCAAACTGTGTTACTTCGAGCAATCCTTTAATTTGCTTCTTTTTAATTTGCTCAATGCCGCTTTCCGAAATTTCGGCGGCAGTAAGTTTGTTGCAAAAATTGTTTTCGCTTAAAATTTGCAATATATTTCCGTCGCCGGCACCAATATCAATCAGCGTTTCGAAATTTAAGCCTTTTGCAAGTTCCATAATATTTTGCGCCTTATCAATAGCACCTAATCGGCGCCAAACTTCGGTTTGGTCGGAGTAATGTGAGTCGTATTTTTCTTTTAATTCTTGGCTAATGCTTGTCATTTTGCGAGTATTGTTTTCAACTAATAAAAATAAACCCGGTAAATTGGGTTTGTGCCAAAAGTAAAAAGTTTATTTTGGTTTTCAAATTTTGAATGCCGATACAATAAATAATTGATAAAATAGACATTTTTTTTCTCAAAAAAGGCGACGGACTAAAATTTAAAGAAAAAACTTTAGTCAGTCGCCTTAATATTCTGAATATTAATGTTTTTCGGTGGGCGTGTAAGGCAAGTGCGAGTCGTGTAGAATAATGCGAAGTTTGCCTTCGGAATCTTTTGAATATGCAAACGAATATTCAACTTTTACATCGTTTCCGCCTTTAGCCGGCGTAAAAAAGTAGTTGCCCATAGCAACCGCCATATTGCCTATAATTTTAACGCCCGTACTTTCCCAACGTATATTGCTCCAAGGTTTTATTGCAAAGCCGTGGTCTTCGTGATAAGCCTCATTTCCACCAACAAAATACGAAAGTGCACCTTCTTTATTGGTTCTGAATTGTTTAACGGAAACTAAGGTTGGTTTAAAAAGCACTTCGCCCATTTGATAGCCATAAAAATTATCGATGTGGTTTGAGGCTGCAGTTACATAGTCGCCTTTATCGGTAAAAGTTTTTCCAATGTTTACAATTCCTTCGCCCCAAGCCTTTTGCGCATCCAGAATTTCTTGTTCTGTAATGCTTACAGCCGGGGTGGAATCTGCAACAACCGCACTTTCAGGTGCCGAAGCAGGTTGTTGGCATGCCGAAATGCTTGCAAAAATTAGCATGGTCGATAAACCAAAAATAAAAAGATGTTTGGTTAGTTGAATCGATTTTCTGTTCATAATAAAATAGTTTTTTAATGGATAAAAAGTAAAACAAAATTTGTTTTGAATTTAAAGCTAAATTAAATTAATATTTTCAATTTATCCAAAAATGCTTTTCAAATAAAAATGCCCGAAAGAAAAAAATTAACTTTCGGGCTAAATAAAACAATGAAATATTAACAGTTACGCTTTGTCCGAATTAGGATTGGTTTTAATTCCGAGCGGTGCATAAAGCGGGCAAAAACTGATTACACTTGTTAAAACAAATACTGCCGCAAAAACCAATAAAACAATACCCAAAGTTCCGGTTACGATATTGGTAAAATACAAAGTTGCCATTACGGCTGCCAGAATAATTCTAACGACTTTGTCGATAGTTCCCATGTTCTTTTTCATTTCTATATGTATTAGATGTTAATAAATTAAAAGCCTTTTTCAAAACCAACAAATGTGTTTTGATTTTTTGATGAAACAAAAATACATCGGTTAAAACTTGTGTGCAGTGACAATTGTCACCACCTGACTATTTCGATATTATTCGAGTGTTGTTTTACTTTGCCTTCGTTTTCGAGTTTCTTTATCAAACGGCTTACTACTTCCCTTGCTGTGCCTAATTCGGCGGCTATTTGGCGGTGCGAAATTTTTAACGGATTATTTCCCGTTAGTTCCGATTTTTCTTTTAAATAATCGTAAATTCTTCGGTCGGTTTTATTAAAAATTACATTGCTTACTGTTTCAATAAGGTCGGTATATCGCAAATTGTATTGTTGAAAAAATAAGTTGTTGAAATTTGGATAGTGTTTTATCCATTCTTTAACTTTACTAACCGGAAGTAAGAGCAGTTTGCTGTCTTCTTCGGTAGTTGCATAAATTTTACTTGGCTGGTCTTTTATTCCCGAGGCAAACGACATAATGCAACTTTCGTCGGTTTTAATATAATAGAGCAGCAATTCCTTTTCTTCAAATCGGGTAAAAACTTTAAGCAATCCACTAATTACCAGCGGTATAACTTTTACAAATTGTCCTTCGCGCAGTATTTCAGTATCTTTCGGAATTTCGGCAGTTTGTGCAAATTCCATTATTTCGGTTACTAATTTAGCTTCGAGCATTTTAAA
>JAIFNC010000038.1:4080-8270 GCA_020047935.1 Bacteroidota bacterium | reverse complement strand
CGTCGTTCGCCCAATGCACCTTTATCAATCCATGCATTAGCCGTAGTGGTTGGGTAGCGAATTTCGGTATTTAGTACGTTGTTAATTTTAAAATCGAGGTACATGTTTTTCCAAACTTTGTCGAAACGTACGTGCAAGTCGCAAACAAAATAAGCATCGGATCCAACGCCAATTCTGCCAACTTTTCCTTCAGCAGGGTTTATTGAGTTTACAAACGTATTGTCATAGTAGCTTTCCATGGCGCTAACAAAACGCATATTGCTCGAAAACGTAATTTTTTTATTGAAAGTATAAAAAAACTTTCCATAAGCCAACCATTTGGGCGAATACGCAGGTTCAATTTGTTCCATTCCGGGGGTTTTGTCCTCCGATTTTTGATACATTCCGCTTAAATCAATCATAAAATGCTCGTTCGGGCGAATCAAAAACCTAAGTTCGGTGCCAACCGATTGTATTTTGCCGGCGTTCGTACTTTCAATATTCAGTTCGCCGGTTATCGGGTCAAAAATATCGAGTCGGGTTATCAGTTTTTCAATATTGTTATAAAAAATACTGAAATTCGAGGTCAATTGTTCACCTATTTTGTTCATATAGTTGAACTCGAAGGTATTAATAACCGACGGTTCTAAGGTTTTCCATTGCGGGTTGATGCAATACGGATGCAAATCGGCCATGGCAGGTTGCTTAATTGCTTTGCCGTAGAATAATTTAAGGGTATTATTTTCGGTAAGGTTGTATAAAATGGCAAGTCGGGGGATGAGGTTTATTTTATCCTGCTTGTACTCGTATTTGCGAATTAAAACGGTACCTGCATCGTCGTTGGTTCTTACCAAAGTAAAAGGCGAAAGGCGTTCGGCTCTAAAACCGGCAACCACCGAAAAATTGCCAATTTCGTAGTTTCCTTGGGTAAAAATTGACTGAACTGAAAACGGGTTTTCAATTTCGGTTAAAAAATTAACAAAATTGGTGCCCCAATACGAATAATCGCCACCCCACAAGTATTCAGGCACATACCTGTGATATATGCCAAAAAGCAAATTAGTTTTTTCGGTTGGGTGATAGTTTAAATTTACCTCCGACTCAAGGTACGATGAAATTTGGTTACTGTTCATATTCCCGTTTTCGTAGTCTTGTTCGTATCGGTTGTAATAGTTATACCTATTATAGTTTTCTTTCCAAATAAAATTTAACTTAGGGCTTAATTCTTTGGCATATTCAGCCGATACCACCGATGAGCCGGAAATAAAATAGCTGCCTTCGCCAAGTACCGGTTGTCCGTCCATCATGCCGCTTTTGGTCGAATTTATGGAACTTGCAAATTTGAAAGACCCAAAATTTAGCATAAGCGAAGCAAATTTATTATTAAAGCTCAATTGATTCTTGGTGGTGGCATCGTCGGCTAAGCCGTTGTTTTGCAGAAAAGTTTTACCATTTGGTTTTACCGGGTTGGTTGTAAGGTCGGTATAGGCAATAGCTGCTCCGTCGGATGTGTTGAATCCGGCGATAAACTTCGCGAAAAAATCGTCGGTTTTTTTGGTTACCACGGCATGTGTATTAATGCTGTTGTGCGTTCCGTACCGCACATTAAATTCGTTGTTTTCGTTGTTTTCGGTTATAATATTTATAGCACCAAAAAAGGCTCCGCTGCCGTAAATTACCGACATAGGTCCGCGAATTATTTCAATTTTATCAATAGTTTCCACCGGAATGCCTAATTTCGAAAGTGGCGTTCCGCGCGTGTATTCTTCCATTTGGCTTACTCCGTTCACCAAAATAAAAATATTATTAAACGGTCCGCTGGAATAAAAACCACGAACACCAAAATTTGCCGTACCCAGCCAATAGTAGTCGGATGTCATAAACAAGCCCGTTATTTGCTCCAATACCTCTTCAATGGTACTAAATCCATATTTTTCAATTTCAGTTTTCGAAATAACAACCACACTTGCAGGTACTTGAATTATTTTTTCGAGGGTTTTTCCTGCGGTTATAACTTCCACTCCCATCAAATCTTCCAACGATAAATTGAATAAATAATCTGCCGAAGTTGAATCCTCCTGCGAATAAGCAATATTATAAGTAGTTATGCAAGTTAGCAATACAAAAAGGATACGTTTCATACGAATATAAGTTAACGTTTTAGCCATACCGAACGCTTCTTTTTTTTTGAAATTTGCAGTTTAGCATTAGTTTTTTACGCATGAATTTTAAACTGCTTATTTCAATGGTTAAATGTATGAAAAAATATTGAATTTTGAAAGTTCATTTTTATAAAATTCAGTTGCTTTAACTAGGTTTTAAGAACAACAATTAAATGCAACCTGTACTTTACATTGAATAGTGTTTCCCAATTTCAAACTCTTCGAGGTTAAGAAACGTTTAACCTGATTATTAAGTACAATGGTAAGCTTCGGAAACCTGCCGGGCAAGTGGTTACTGAGCTTATCGAATTATAGCCACCCGGCCGGTTTTCGAGAAACCACAGGCTCATTTTTACCGGCATCGTAAATAATTTCTGCAATTAATGCTAAAATAGCTATGTTTCTGTTTTAAAGTGTATGGGCTATTTTTATGAACTGCGAAGTACGCTGCGAAGCAACTTATTCAGGTTAAAGCTTAACTTCGTAAAGCAGAAATATTATTTCTTTTCAAATATTTCATTTCTTAGTTTAATAGTTTTAACTTTACGTTTTATGCAATTTGCTGTATTTTATTTATACAAACGGTTAAGTAATGATAAAATATTTTCAAAATATAGTCTCCAATTTATTTTTTTTAAGTTTGGTACTTACCGGTATTTTGCTTTTGGCTTTACCCGATTTTTTTCAGAAATATTCGGCCAAAGTAATTAATAAAGAGTATAGTACGCATTTAATTCTGCATGAAGATTTAAATAATGACTCCCAAATTGAAACAATAGAAACCTATGAAGATTTTGCCTACCAATATATTTTCATAAAAAAAGACGACGATTCATTTATAACGCAAATAATTGTTTCGAAAAAATTTATTTTTAATAAAGCAGTTTGGATTAACGATTTCGACAATAATTCGGTAAAGGAAATTTACTTTTTAACCCAAAGCTCCGACTCTGTTTTTATAAACATTGTTGATTGCAAAAGTTATGCGTATATTGTCGAAAACCAATTTTTTACTACGGTGCGCAAAAGCAAATACGATACTTATGACATTGGCACCATTCAAAAATTACCTTTTATTGATTTAAACAACGACGGCTATAAGGAATTCCTATTTTTTTTGGTGGCAAGCTATTCTTATTATCCGAGGGCAACGTATGCTTATGACGTAAAAGAAAGAAAAATACTTCATACAAACGTAACAGGCAGTTTCACTATACCTAATTTCTGCCAAGAAATAAACGGTAAATTATTTATTACAAATTCTTCTACAATTACCCGAAACTACGACTCTACAGTTGCAAACATTCCATACCCCGACACGTCGGCATGGCTTTTTGTGTTGGATAGCCAATTAAACTATGTTGTTAAGCCAAAGCAATTTGTTCAAAAGAACGGTATGGTTGTACCAAAAATATTGCAAATAAACGATACGCTTTGTATTGCTGCCTTTAGAACTTTCAGTCGAAACGATTCTAATATAGCCGAATTGTACTTGTACGATTTTTATGGTAATGAGGTAAAATATAATAATGTAACAACTATACTAAATGCCGAACATGCCGCCTTTGCTTTCCCCGATAAAATAACAAATGAAATACAATTGATGAGTTTATCCGGAAAACTCTACATTTTCGATGAAAACTTGGAACTAAAGAAAATACGCCAGCTTGGTTCATTCAAATTTAATAAGTTTCTCGATTTTTTATCGTTCGATGTTGATGGCGACGGAGAAAAGGAAGACATAATTTCGCATAGCAAAGGGTTAGAAATTTATAAAGATAATTTCAATTTTAGGGTTTCTGTGCCATTGGAAGAATTGGCAGGGTATTATCCATCAATCATCTCGAAAAATGAAAATACAACTACATTTAGGATACAAAGTATAAATACCCTTATTTACTATATTATTGAATTTAACCACAATAAGTGGTATTTTATGCGTTGGTTTTATTATGCCGGGGTATTTTGGCTCATTTATTTGGTGTTGTTTTTAACACAATATATTAGGCTGAAAAACCTGAAAGCCGACAATTTGCGCTTGCAAAAAAT
>JAIFNC010000038.1:0-4039 GCA_020047935.1 Bacteroidota bacterium | reverse complement strand
CTGGACGATTATAAACAAGAACTGAGTGCAATGATAGTTCACGATTTAAAAAATCCGCTGAACTATATTATAAACCGCAGCAACAGCCAAAGCGTATCGCAAGCCGGCATGCAAATGCTTACCATGGTTAGTAATATATTAGATGTTAATAAGTTCGAAGATGCAAAAATGGTATTAAACTTCGAAAAACAATATTTAAACCATTGTTTGCAAAATGCCGTAAAACAAATAGAATATTTGCTTGCCGAAAAAAATATGGTGCTAATGAATTATATTGGGGTTCATACAACTGCCCTAATTGATTCGGAACTAATTGAACGTGTGGTTATAAATTTATTAACCAATGCAATTAAGTATTCTGCACCAAATACCCAAATAGATATAAAGTCGAGCAACATAATTAAAAATAACCAAAATTATCTGCGAATTGAAATAATAGACCAAGGTAGCGGCATTGCTGCCGAATTTTTGCCTTTTGTGTTCGAAAAATTTAGCCAATCGAAAGCACGAAAACTTGGTTTAAGCCAGTCGTCGGGGCTTGGGCTAACCTTCTGTAAATTGGCTATTGAGGCACACGGTGGGCAAATTGGTGTTGAAAGCACCTACGGCAAAGGTGCTTGTTTTTGGTTCAGCTTGCCCGGCGAAAGTACTGAAAATTCGACTACTTTGGAACTCGAAAGAATTGAAGCAAATACCAATATTATTGCTTTAGATTCAAACGATAAAAAGTATTTAATAGAATTTGCACTGCGACTTAAATCGGTTGAGTTTTTTGAAATTTCGGATATTAACCAAATTCTAAACGAAATACAAGCCACACCCGGCTCGCCGGTTTACAAATGGAAAAGCGAGCTTGAAAAGGCGCTTTCAGCTTTTAACGAAAGTGAATATAACCGATTAATATCAATGGTGTTATGAACAAAAACTATTCGGTTTTAATTGTGGACGATGTACCGCAAAACATTCAAATAATTGTTGAATGCATAGAGCAACTAAACCGACCAATTAAAATTTACCGAGCAAATTCGGGCGCTTCTGCTTGCGAAATTTGTTTTAAAAAAGTGCCCGACGTAGTTATCACCGATTGGAATATGCCCGGTATGAACGGTGTAGAACTAGTTGAGCAACTGAAAAATAACGAACTAACCAAGGATATACCTATAATAATGTGCACGGGCGTAATGCTTACCTCCGAAAACTTGCGTACAGCATTGGCGGCCGGCGCGTTCGATTATATACGCAAACCAATCGACAAGCTGGAACTCGAGGCTCGCCTGCTTTCGGCTCTGAAACACAGCGAAACCCTGAAAACTTTGAAAAACGAACGGATGCAATTTCTCGATTTGCTCAATGCAATTCCGGAACCTATTTATGTTTCCGATTTCGAAACTTCCGAAATTATTTTTGCCAACGAACAAAAGTTCAAAATTTTCGGGTCTTCAATTTTAGGCGAAAAATGCCACGCAATTTTTCACGGAACATTTCTACCCGGAAGTTGATAAAACTTTTTACAATATCGATAAAGTAATAACTTGGCAAAACGGTCGAAAAGTTAAATTTCAAATTTCGTTTGATATTACGGAACTTAAAAAAGCCGAAAACGAAATCAAAAAACTTTCAACAGCAGTAGAGCAAAGCCCGGTTTCAATTGTAATTACCGATTTAAGCGGTGCTATAGTGTATGCAAACCCACGGTTTTCGGAACTTACAGGCTACGCATTTGACGATGTGTCGGGCAAAAATCCACGTTTGCTTAAATCGGGTAAAACGCCGCCCGAAACCTTTGTAAATTTGTGGAATACGCTAACAAAGGGCGAAATTTGGCAAGGCGAGTTTATAAATAGAAAAAAATCGGGCGAAGAATTTATTGAATTTGCAACCGTAGCACCTATTTTTAATTCGGAAAATGACATTGTCAACTATGTAGCTATTAAAGAAGATATTACAAAACGGAAACAGATTGAGCAATCGCTAATTGAATCGGAAAGCAAGCTAAGAGAATCGAACGCTACTAAAGACAAATTTTTTTCGATTATAGCACACGATTTAAAAAATCCGTTTAATGTAATTTCCGGTTTTTCGGATATTTTAGTGCAGAATATTCAAAAAAATCAGACCGAAAAAGCACTTACAATTGCTCAAACTATAAATAATGCCGCTAAAAATGCCTTCGATTTGCTGCAAAATTTATTGGTTTGGGCCAACACTCAAACCAACCGAATCAGTTTTTCGCCCTTTGTTTTCGACATAAAACAAGCGGTGGAAAGTGCTGTAAATCAGTTGGAAGATGTAGCAAAAAGAAAGCAAATTGAACTGCAAATAAATATACAACCTTCGTTTGTTTTGGCCGATTTGGAAATGGTTAATACCATATTGCGCAATGTAATTTCCAACGCTATTAAGTTTAGTTACCGAAACACTAAAATTGAAATAACTTCGGAACAAAAAGACCTATTTATACTCATTCATGTAAAAGATTATGGAGTGGGCATTTCAAAAAACAGTATCGACCGGTTGTTTAAAATTGAATACAACATTTCGTCGCCCGGCACCATGCAGGAAACCGGCACCGGTTTGGGTTTAATTTTATGCAAAGAGTTTGTTGAAAAGAACAACGGAACCATAAGCGCGTACAGTGAACCGGGGCAAGGAGCTACGTTTACTTTTAGCTTACCTGCATCAAAAACAGGAAGCATATTTACACCTATTGAAAACTACAATTCGGCAACCGAACTGCACCAAGCCGACAAAGCGTATCTGCAACCCTATGTAGCTAAACTAAAGGAAATTAAGTTTTACGAAATAAGCCTTATACGTAAGGTGCTGGAACATATAAAAATGAAAAATGCGGCTATTGAAATTTGGAAAAACCAATTGCTGTATTACGTACGAATGTGCGACGAAACCGGCTACGATAACCACTTGAAATTTTAAAAGAACAGCGAAAATGAAAAATTACACCATATTAATCGTAGATGACGACCCGCATGTTGCCGAGCAAATTATATATATTCTGGAGAAAAACAACCCTAACTACTTGTTTTTTAAAACGGTAAGTGCAAAATTGGCGTGCCAAATAGCCGAACAAAAACAACCCGACATAATAATAACCGACTGGCAAATGCCAGACATGAACGGCATTGAACTTACCAATTGTTTGCAACACAACTACAAAACCAAAAATATACCAATTATTATTGCGTCGGGAATAATGACCACTTCGGAAAATTTGCAAACAGCACTTAATTCGGGCGCTATTGATTTTATACGAAAACCAATTGACGAAATTGAACTTACCGCACGCACACGCTCGGCTATTAAACTGATGGATTACCACAAAGCCTTGATTGAACAAAAGGAACGCGAAATTTCGCTTCATGCTATGTATGCTGTACAAAGCAGCGAGGCCGATATTAAAATTGCCAAACAACTGCAAAGTATTTTAGCACATCTCGAAAATACACCAAATGAAGTTAAAGAGCTTATTTTAAGCATTATTCACGATATGAAAATGCGTAAAAACAAACAAAGCTGGGAGTATTTCGAAAGTTATTTTCATAAATCGTTTCCCGACTTTGTAAAGCGACTAACAGAGTTACACCCAAACCTTACGCAATACGAAATAAAGCTGTGTGTTTTTTTCAGAATGAATTTGGAAACTAAAGATATTGCCACCTTGTTGTCGGTAAAAAGCGAAAGCATAATAACATCGCGCAAACGCCTTCGTAAAAAATTAAACCGACAAATAGGCGACAGTTTATTTAATTACTTAACAAGTATTTAGCCGGCTTCTAATTTCGTAATTTATTAATTTTACCTTAAAAACGTTGGTAGTGTTCGCAGCACTGCCCGCGTTTTTTCTTTATACCTGTCCCTTAATTGTACCCCCAAAGCTGCTTTGCTGTACCTATATTGTACCGTAAAAAATTACGTGCAAACTTTGCCGTTCGCCTATTTTTGTAAATAAAATGATGAACCCGAATAACGATACAAACAATGATATTCAAAATCAATTAACCGAATACATCAACTCGCTCAT
>JAIFNC010000019.1 GCA_020047935.1 Bacteroidota bacterium | reverse complement strand
CAAAAATTGCACCTTTTTATATTTATAATAATAATCGTTTATAATAATTGCGTTTTCTTATTTAGAATTTATTAGTTAATATTATGATTTATTGAAAGTTGTATGGTTTGTAATTTTTATTTACAATGAATACAAAAGGCTTATTAAAAGGTTGGTTAAATACTTTCTTTGCGATTCTTTTTTTTATAGTTTTATTACTTTGCATTACAAGTTCGATTTTATATTTTTCAATTGTGTTTAATCAATTTTTTCTTTTTTGAAAACTTCAATAAAACCTTAATTTTGCATAAATAAAAACCATTTTAATATGAAACATTTATTTACCTTAATTTTAGTAATCAGTATGTTAGCAGCTTGCAAAACGAAAAACCAAGTCGATTTGGTGGTACATAATGCCACTGTGTATACCGTAGATTCGTTATTTACTGTAGCCCAAGCGTTTGCTGTTGATAAAGGAAAAATTGTAGCCGTAGGTACAAATTCCGAAATTCTTGAGAATTATAGTGCAACCGAAACATTAGATTTGCAACAACGCGCTGTTTATCCGGGGTTTAACGATGCACATTGTCATTTTTACGGCTACGGACTTTCGCTGCAAAATGCCAATTTGGGAGGAGCAAAATCGTGGGAAGAGGTGGTAACCATTTTGGTTGAACACTACAAAAAATACGGCGGTGCTTGGGTGCTTGGTCGCGGATGGGATCAAAACCTTTGGGAAACGAAAGAATACCCTACGAACGAACTGCTAAACAAAAATTTCCCTGATGTGCCGGTGCTTATTACTCGGATTGACGGGCATGCGGCTATTGTAAATGATGCTGCACTTAAATTGGCCGGCGTTACACTAAAAACCAAGGTGGCAGGCGGCGATTTTCTGGCTAAAAACGGAAAACTTACCGGCGTTTTAATTGATAATGCCGAAGAATTTGTACGCAGATTTATTCCTCAGCCAACCCAAACCGATAAACTGAATGCCTTAAAAAATGCGCAACAGAATTGTTTTGCCGTTGGATTAACTTCGGTATCGGATGCAGGCTTAGATATCGAAATGATAAACCTTATAGATTCCTTGCAAAAAGCCAACGAATTGCACATGCGCATTGATGCTTGGCTAACGAACGAAGAACCTACGCTTGCTCATTTTTTGCCCGGCGGTATTTATAAAACCGATTATTTGCGCGTTGGTACCATCAAATTATATTCCGACGGAGCATTGGGTTCGCGAGGTGCACTCTTGATTGAACCTTATACCGACGATTTACATAATCATGGTTTGCAAGTTACTTCCGACAGCGTTTTGCGTGATGTTTGCCAACGTGCATACAACGCAGGTTATCAAGTTGCTACCCATGCTATTGGCGATGCCGGTAACCGTTTGGTACTTAAACTGTATGCCGAAATATTAAAAGGAGCAAACGATAAGCGCTGGCGTATTGAACATGCGCAAGTAGTTCATCCGCAAGATTTTGAACTTTTTGCTAAATACAGCATTGTACCATCGGTTCAAACCACGCATGCAACTTCCGATATGGATTGGGCCGATGAACGACTTGGTGCCGAGCGAATTAAAGCTGCCTATGCTTATAAATCGTTGCTAAATCAATTACAATGGATGCCAAACGGTTCCGATTTCCCGATAGAAGATATTAATCCGCTCTATGGTTTTTATTCCGGTGTTGTACGCAAGCATCAAAACGGATTGCCGGCAGAGGGTTTTCAAACCGAAAATGCGCTAACACGCCAAGAGGCATTGCGTGCCATGACTATTTGGGCTGCAAAAGCTTCTTTTCTGGAAAATGAAAAAGGTAGCATTGAACCGGGAAAATACGCTGATTTTGTGGTGCTTGATAAAGATATTATGCTTGCACCTGAAAACGAACTTTTTACTGTTAAAGTGCTTGAAACCAGAATTGCCGGAAAACAAACCTACAAATTGAAATAAAGTACATTAAAAGCGACGAATTAAAAAAGGATAATTCGTCGCTTTTGTTTCCGCTAAAGTGTTTTAAAACTAAGTTATTTATTTTCAATATATTATATTGTTTCACTTCAACTAAATATTCTATTAAATTAATAAACGAATATTATAATTAAAATATTGTAAATCAAATGTTTAAACACTTTTGGTTTTTTGTAGAGAAAATAGCAAGTCCTTTTGTAGGCAAAATTAGTGAAAAGATGAATATAAGTGTTATTTAGGCTAAAATAATTAAACTTTATAATACACTTATTTTAAAAATATATCGGTATCGATACTTTAAGTAAATGTATTTAAGTAAGTAATAAATAATTATTTACATAGCAGAACGCTGTTTCGATTGAATGGCTTTTTGATATGTAGCTTAAAAGTGGTGCAATGTATATACTATATTACTATTTGAAAAATTTATTTTCAACTTTTTTTTATGTTATACAACATAAAATATTCCAGTTTCAGGTATCCGAAAATGATTGAAAAAGGTATTTCAAAACAAAACAAATGCTTGAAATTTAATTTATTAAATTAATAGTGTCGGTATAATTGGAGGTTAGTGTAATTTTGCAATCGCTAAATTTAGGCGCACGAAACGTTGGCTTAAAATTTCGCGAAAAACCGTATCCTTCGGTTGGTATTCCTATAAAATTTAAATTGCATTTTCCGTCCAAATTTGCATCATGAAATAAAGAAATGGCATAATTGCCTTTGGGTAAGTTTTCGAGCTTTAGCTTTTCAACTGAATTTTTAACATCCATTGTGTATGTGCGATAATAATCTTTTTCATCTAAAAATAGGTTTGCAGCGCTGTATATAGTTACGTACAATTTACCTTTTGGGTGGCTTATATTGGTTATATTTAGCTCAATAGTAAAAACTTGAGCAGTCAAGCTGCTTGATATAAACAAAAGTATAAGTAGCGAATATAGTTTCATTGTCTAAGTAGTAAAAAAGTGTTTTTTTAATTCCGTATTATTTGTATTCCATGCGGCAAGTGGTTCCGATTGTTTTAGCATGGCTTTTTTTATGGATTCTTTGAACATATTTGTTAAAAAATATTGCCACTTTGGTATCTTATTTTTCAATAGTGCATAAAGCGTATCTAAATTTCCTTTTCTAAAATGTAATATGTCATTTAAAATATCGCCATCGGCATAATAGCCGCAGTGAAAATTTTTTGTAGCAAATGAATTTAATGGAAAATTCAAAGCACCTAATCCGGATAATTTAAACGATTGCTCAATAAATTCTTTGTAATTAGTTCGGCATAATTCACCTCCGCCAAGGTTAAATATCTGTTTTTCAATAGCTTGTTTTTCATAATAAGAATTTACAAAGGCGCGAGCTGTATCTTCAGGAGTAGCAATTTCTAACTTAGTTTCAAGTGGCATATGAAACATTAGTTTAGTCATTTTGTGGTTTCCCATTATGGCGGTTAATCTAAATATACTCCAATTTAAATTAGAATTTTGAATTATTTCTTCGGCTAATAATTTTGTTTTAGCATATTCATCGCCTTCGCTTGCACAAAGTGGGTCGCCTACTTTTATGAAAGGTGTTTTAAGTCGGTCGCCATAAACCGAAATGGATGAACTGTAAACAAAAAATGCATTGGGCGAATGCGCTTCGAGATTTCTAATTAAATTTTCTGTACCCAAAGCATTTACTTTGTAAGCAAGTTCCGGAAATTCGTCGGCTAATGGTGGAATTATGGCTGCCAAGTGAATTACAAAATCTTTGTTATTACAAACTTTTTCAATTTGTTCGGGTTTTGAGAGGTCGCCATACACAATTTCAACTCGATTTTTAAAAGGCGAAAGCAGTTGCCTGTTTTTTCTATTGTTTAAATCGAAAACACAAATATTAAATTGATCTTTTTTCTGAATAAGCTGTTTAAGTACCTCATAACCAACTGTTCCTGAAGCGCCGGTAAGTAGAATATTTGCTTTTTCCATGTAAAATATATTTGGTGCAAATTTACAAATTATTTGTGCTAAAAGCTAATTATAAAGGGTGCTGTTCAGCAGGTTTTTGCGAAAAGCTAACTTTTAATAAAGTATAACGGCATCTTGCTTGTAATGCCCTGACTGACCAATATATGCGATGTGTGTGCCTTTGTTTATCATCTGTTTAACAAATATAGGTTATCAAATTTCGAAAGAATTTATTTTCTAATATTTAGCACAGCTTTATTACGGGTTTTGCCAGAATAAATCTGGATTGTTTGTGTTATATTTTATTATTGTTGTTCCATTAAGATATTTTCTTTCAGATTTATCCGGCTTTTGTTTTGAATAATCTAATGGTAATAAGCGAAGATATGAAATTACTTTGCCTTTTTCTCCGGTTTCTAAGTCAAATTGACTATTTATTGGAATTTCAAGAATATAAAGATTTTTTGCCATATAATTTTCAAGATAATATTCCTTTGTTTGGGGAGTTTTATGATTCCAATTAGCATCAGGATTTAAAATAAGCATTTTACCATTAATTAGTCGTTCTCTTACTTCTTGAATTCCCAGCAATTCACCTTTTTCATTCTTAATATATGCATCAAATGTTGGGTCAATCCATAGCCACTTATTTAAAGATTTTGCATAAACCATATTTATTGCATGACATTCAATATCAGTAGAATCCTTTGGTAAACATGTTATATGTCTCGATTTTATCCCTAATGAAAGGTAGCATTCATTTAAAACAATTGATAAACCTCTACAATTTAATCCCCGTTTTTCTTTTTCGCAAACCGAAAGCATGCTTATTGCATTTCTTACAAAAGGATTTTCATGATTACCATCATGGGGTACTAAATTATGTATCCAATGTAACAAATTTAGTATTTGCGACACATCATTTCCTTTTCCTGCAATAGAATCTAAATTAAATGCTTTCCGTAAAGCAATTAAATTTGGATTATCACTTGCTTGAAATGAAAATTCAGGAAATTCACGTTTGTCGTTTGAATTGTAATTTTCACCACTTTTTAATATATCTAAAAAACTTGGTTTGTAGATTATTTGAGTAAATGCCGAATCTTTTCCATTTACCAAAATAATGAATTCATACTTCTTATCAGGTTCAATAGTAAAGGATATTGAATCTAAATCTGTATAAAAGGTTACTTCCTTATTTTTGTTATTGGTTGGATATACATCAGGTTTGGTATTAGAATCAATTATCCAGTAATTTTTTTGTAAAATACCGGCATCTCTAATATCAACGTTTAGAGATTTCGCTCTAATCATTGGTATTTTTTGTTGTGCAAGCATAGGCTGTAAACAGAAGAACAAAATCACAATCAGGTTAATTTTTTGTGCCATTTTTTTATTTAGTTTTTTAGCAAGGCATAACAAATTAGTTCACTTAATTAATTGATAATCATACCCGACGGGTTTTTAAAACCCGTCGGGTATAGACTTTTTAGCAAGCTTCGAAATATTTAAATTAGAAATGCTTCAATAGCTTAGTATTCCGGAGTAATTCCCATATTTTTCCAAATAAATGCATAGGTATCGGCAGCTTCGGCAATACGCATCGAAGTTGGTTTTCCGGCACCGTGTCCGGCTTTTACATCAATACGAATAATGGTAGGGTTAGTACCTTTGTACGTGGCTTGCAATGCCGAAATGTATTTGAACGAGTGTGCAGGTACTACGCGGTCGTCGTGGTCGGCAGTGGTAACCATAACAGCAGGATATTCAACATTCGGTTTTATGG
>JAIFNC010000127.1 GCA_020047935.1 Bacteroidota bacterium | reverse complement strand
AGCTATTTGGCACTTACCTGCGCTTTATTGCACGATGTGGTTGAAGATTCGGATATTACCAATAAAGAAATTGAACAGATGTTCGGCCGCGAAGTGGCAGAAATAGTAGACGGGCTTACCAAAATAAAAACTCGCAAGTACGACACCGAGAGCATGCAGGCCGACAGCATTGCAAAAACCCTGAAAACTATTCCTAAAAACATTCGAGTTATTTATATAAAAATTGCCGACCGAATGCATAATATGCGCACTATTGAAAGCATGAAACCGGAACAGCGGTCGCGCTCGTGTATTGAAACCTTGTTTATTTATGCACCTTTGGCACATGTTTTTGGACTGTACACCGTTAAACGCGAATTGGAAGACTTGGCTTTTAAAAACCTGCAAGCCGAAAAATACGAACAAATTAAGCTTCAAACCGAAAAGCTCAAAAACGAACAAGAGGCAATTTATTTTTTTATTTCAGAAACCGTAAATAAATACCTTAAAGAATCGGGCGTACGTGCAAAAGTTATAAAACTGACCAAATCGCTGTATTCGGTATACACCCGAATTGAATCGGCAGGCGACGATTTGCAAAAAGTACCAAATTTTCAATCTATTCGCATAGTTTTTGACCCAAGCGGCACTGCCGATGAACGAACCCAAGCATTTATTATTTTAGCCGGACTTACCCGCTACCTCAACGCCCAAATGGGCAGTCTGCGCGATTTAATTTTGCACCCGAGCCGCAATAATTTCAGAGCACTTATTTTTAAAGTTATGGGCAACCATGGCGATTGGATTGAACTTCAGATTTGTAGCCGCGAAATGCACCAAATTGCCATGCACGGTTTCCCGATAGAAAAACCGGAAACAGTACAAAAAGTGCTGAAAGACACTCAGAATTGGCGGAATATTATTGATGAATTAATAACCGACGAAGACAACAGTTTCAGTTTACTCGACAAAGTTCGGGAGGCCATTGTATCGTCGCAAATATATGCCTATACGCCCAAAGGCGAAATGCGAAAACTGCAAAAAGGAGCCACTGTGCTCGATTTCGCTTATCTTATTCATACCGATTTGGGCAACCGCTATTTGGGTGCCGAAGTAAACAAGCAAAATGCCGGCCCAATGCAAGTTTTAAACACCGGCGATACGGTTAAAATTATTACTTCAAATAACGTTAGTCCAAAACGAACTTGGCTCAAATGGGTTATAACTTCAAAAGCACAAACAGCCATAAACCGATATTTGCGCGAATCGAGCGAAAAATCGAAAGAAAAAGGCAAAGCTATTTTTGATGCAGTGTGCAACCGGCACCACCGAGTTATCGACCGACTATTTATGGATAAAATTGTACGACATTTTGGCGGCACCGGCCTACTCGACTTTTATAGTTTTGTGGGCAATGGGCTTATTTCTAAGGCCGAATTGCACACCTATTTCAAAACAGCGCAATCGATAGGTTGGATTATTCCGTACGACCCTGACAGTAAAAAAAGAACCTATTTGATAAGAAAACAAGGAGAATCGCGGAAATCGGATCGGTTTAATCCCAAATTATTGTTCGATATTATTGAAAATGAAAACCATGATGAGAACGATTATACCATAGCTTCATGTTGCAACCCGGTGCCGGGCGACCAAGCCATGGCTTATAAAAGCCCAATCGGCGAAATTATTGTTCATGCCATTAATTGCGAAAATGCCATGCGCTTATTTTCAACCGATAAAACAAAAACCGCTGTTGTTCAATGGTTTCCGCATCGCGAAACCACGTTTGCTTCCAAAATTAGCGTAATTGGGTCCGACCGACCAAACTTAGTGGCTGAAATTACGCAAATAGTTTCGGGCAAAGGCAATTTGAATATGCGTGCCATAAGTTTTGCAGGCAGCAATGGTACTTTCAGCGGAAATATTGAAATGTTTGTAAATAACCGATACGATTTAGAAAAACTAATTGCCGAAATTCGAAAAATTGAAGGAGTTCAGTCGGTAGTTCGAATTACCCAATTTTAAAATTCGAAATATAATACTATTTTTGCACCCGATTCATTTTTCGATAAAACCATACAATTCTTATTGAAATTTTTCGTTAAATGTTTTAAGTATCCGATTTAAAACGATTGCGCTTTCAATCAATTAATCCGGTGTATGCAATGGTAAAATTGTTTATGCTTTTTGTTGAAGAGTTTTTTATACCGACCGGTTTTAATATCGCAGCAACAGTTTGCACCACATTCAGTAGTGCAATTAGTAAGCTAAAAAACTGTTTATCCGATTATCTTATAGTTTTTTCTGAATTCAAATTTTCAAAAACATTGTTTGCTCATGGTTATTTTTAACGAAAGTGTATCGCTTTTGGCAGAAGCAGCATACGCCAACTTAGTTGAAAGCTGCCCCAAATGTCAATTGTCGGAAGACTTGCAACTGCTAAGGCAAGCTTATGAATATGCGTATAAAGCGCACTTGGGCAGCTACCGAGCATCGGGCGAACCGTTTATTTTGCACCCCATTGCGGTAGCTAAAATTTGTGTTACGGAAATGGGTTTGGGGGCCAATTCGGCGGTTAGCGCACTGTTGCACGATGTGCTCGAAACCGACGGCTATACCATTGAAGATATTCAAGCTAAATTTGGGACTAAAATTGCCTATATTATCGACGGACTTACCAAACTGCCAAAGGAAATTGTAACCGAATCGAATGAACAAGCCGAAAACTTCAGAAAACTGCTCCTTACGCTTTCCGACGATGTGCGCGTAGTTTTAATTAAACTTGCCGCTCGTTTGCATAATATTCGTACCCTGGAACCGCTCGATACCGGTACTAAAATTAAAACCGCCGGCGAAATTTTGGAAATGTACGCTCCGCTGGCGCATAGGTTGGGTTTAAACGCCATTAAAACCGAAATGGAAGATTTGAGTTTCAAGTACTTAAACCCGGATGCTTATTTCGACCTAAAAAATAAAATAGAAGCTGATAAAGGAAACAGAAAAGAACTTATTTCGTTGTTTACCAACCCAATAAAAGAAGCCTTGGAACGCAAAGGCTACAAATACAATATTAAAGGAAGAACAAAATCGGTGTATTCGGTTTGGCAAAAAATGCAACGCAAAAATGTACCTTTCGACGAGGTTTTCGATTTGTTTGCCATTCGCATTGTTTTTGAACCGAAAGTAGATGTTTCGGAAAAAGTTCAAAGTTTCGAAATCTATTCAATTGTTACCGAACTATATACCGCATCTACCAGCCGCACGCGCGATTGGGTTACACACCCTAAAGAAAACGGCTACGAAGCGCTCCATGCAACCGTTTTGGCATCGGGCGGCGATTGGGTTGAAGTTCAGATTCGAAGCAAACGAATGGATGAAATTGCCGAACGCGGGTATGCGGCACATTGGAAATACAAAGGTTCGGACGAAAAGGAAAGCGGATTGGACCGATGGATACGACGTACCAGCGAAATATTAAGCAACCCCGATGCAAATGCCATTGAATTGCTCGACGATTTTAAATTGAATTTGTTTACTTCGGAAATTATGGTTTTTACGCCCAAAGGCAAAATTGTTACTTTGCCCAAAGGCGCAACGGTGCTCGATTTTGCTTTTGAAATTCATACCCAATTGGGGCTAAATTGCATTGGTGCACAAATAAACTCGAAATTGGTTGGTCCGGAAAAAGAACTGCAAACCGGCGACAAAATAAAAATTCTGACCTCGGCAAAACAACAACCCGAAGAAGCTTGGCTTAAATTTGTAATTACCGCAAAGGCAAAAGCTTATTTGAAGGCGGCGCTTAAAATTTCGGAATTTTCGATACGGGCACAAGGGCGTAAAATGCTCGAAACACTTATGGTTCAAATGAATGTTGAAGCCGACTCGAAACTGTTCAAAAAAATTATTACCGACTTAAATATTCGAAGCAAAGAACAATTGTACGATTTGCTTGGCAAAAAACTAATTTCGGAAGAAACTGTACGTAAAGTTATTACTGCCACCAACAACGGTAAATTTATAAATTATTGGCGTTTGCAATTCCGAAGCAACTCGCCTAAAGCTTTGCCCAGCGAAAACGATACCTATAAAGTTGGTTTTCCGTACTCAATAGCCAAATGCTGCAGCCCTATACCGGGCGACCAAGTTATTGGCATTAAGCACGATAATGGAGAAACGGTAATTCATTTATCCGATTGCAAAAAAGCGCTGTCGATGGCAACCGCTCGTCCGCAAACTATTGTAAAACCAAAGTGGATAACCGACAAACTCGAATCGTTTCCTGCCAAAATTCAGCTAAAAGGCACCGACCGACCGGCACTTATCAACGAAATTACCGGACTTATTTCGAACGAGTGGGACGTTAAAATGTACTCGATAAACTTTACGGTGGAAGGCGCCTTTTTTGATGGCAGCATTGGCGTATATGTGCATAATATTAAAGACCTTAACAACTTAATTTCCGATCTTTCGAGACTAAAAGGCATAAGCAGCATACACCGCAGCGAAATGGTACAACGAGCGGGTTAGTTTTGGAAAATTGTACCAAGTAAAAAGTACCAAGTACGAAGAATTTTCAATGTTGAACGGCGTAGCCTTCACCGAAGGTAATTATTGAATGTTGAATTTAAAATTCAACATTTAACATTAATCACTTATCTCTCAGGCCTCATCCTTTTTGTCATTTGTAGGCTTAAAGGTTTCATCGACCAATTTATGAACCACAGCATCGAATTTATTAAAAACAGCGTCGATGGTTTTAACCGAATTTGCTTTTTCATTTCCCTTATTTGCAGCCAATTTAACCTCTTGCGACAAGTCTTTAATTTTCTGAATCGTTTCTTCCAATATTTTCACTAAATGGTCGGTAACTAAGGTACAATTAATTGCCATATGGTTAAGTTCATCAGCCGTTTGTGTACTGCGAGCACTTAGCCGGTTTAAAACACTTAAATCTATTGGTAAATCGGTTTCGGAAATATTCGTATGACCGCATTTTGTACAAATGCCAATTACTTCTTTGCGTTCGAATTTAGTTTTAGCAAATTGCTCCAATTTTTCAACCGTATCTGTTGCTAATTTAAGGTCGGTTTTTTCGGCTGCATTGCGCATTCCGCTAATTTCCGATGCCAGCGTTTGCATAAATTTTGTGTTTTCCTGAAGTGCTATTCGAATTTCGTTCATATCGGTTAAAGCTGCTTCCGGAATATGCGCAGTTTGAGTAGTTTGGCTTAAAATTTCTTCCTCTCCGTCTTTATTTTTTTTCTTAAAACCAACCGAAAGTACCGAGCCTATAACCGAATTTTTATTTAAAGGCAATGCACTCTCTTTCGCTTCTTTTTCTTCGTCATTTTCGTTTTTAGAAAACAAACCAATTATTTCGGTAATACCCTTTTCTTTCGACTTTTTGAAAAGGGCGAATATTCCGCCTAATTTTTTATACTTTTTCAAGCCACCCAAAAACAGCATCCATTTGGCTTTTAAACTAGCCAATTCAATGGTTTGAAGTAAGGCGGCACCCTGCGAAAAATTTCCTTTAAGCATTAAAAGCAACCCTTGTTTTAGTAAGGTGAAATTTCCTGCCACCGAGGCAAATGAATACAACACAAGGGCAGTAGCCATACCTGCGGCAGCGGTTAGGCTAATTCCGAGCGGAGTTTTAATAAACGCTTCTTTGGCTTCGGTTGTTATTTTTGGAATATCAATTATTTCTTCAATTGCTTTTGCTATTGGGGCAGTTTCAATAAGAATGGCTTTGTTGGTAATGGTTTTTACAGACCAAAAATTAAAATTTGCCCCGCTTATTGTTGGCAATGTTTCGCCGGCAGCAAGGGCTTTAAATTTAAGCTTTAAAATAGTTCCGGCGCTGCTTAATGCTATACTGTTGGCTCTGCTTACCAATATTTTACCGGGCAATACCTTAGTTTTTATCACTCCGGCGGTATCTACTGTTCCCAATACCGAAGTTTCGATAAAGGCAATTTTTGTTGTATCGTACAACAAATTAAATTTATAACCTGTTACTACTCCGGGCTGCAAATTTTCGGCATTTATGGTATATTCAAATACCGAGTCGACCAATGCTTTGGTTCCGGTACTCGACAGCACAAAATTATTTTCGGTGTAAATGGTTTGAATTTCTTGGCTTGTAATGGCTCGGTTGTAAATACGAATATCGTCGATACTGCCGCCAAAATATTGCATATTTACAATTGCATTTGTATTATCGTCGTAATTTAGTTCATCGGTATCGGGCATGGCAGAAACCAATTTACCGTCGAAATACATTGAAACCGTTTGTCTGTCGTAGGTGCATGCAATAAAATGCCATTTATTATCATTTACCGCATTAGTGGTGGTATAAGCTTTCCAATCGCCGTAACCGCATTCTACGCTCATTCGCAAGGTATTATTTGGCAAAATATTAAATGCCTGCGTGCCGTAAAACCAAAACATAGTGGCTTCGGCGGCTGAAAAATTATAATTGGTTTTAAACCAAAGTGCAACGCTCAAATGGCTGCTTTTTTCAATGGTATTGTTAAGTGCAGCATTGCCTATTACGGGTTTAAAAGTGTATGCCGAAGTAGCATTGCCAAATCGGTCGGCAGTATAATTTGTGCCGTTTAAAGTTAAATTTTTATTGTTACCGCTTTGATCGGTTGCATTTTTGTTGAACGGAAAGTAGGCAGTAAGCCCTTTTGTAACCGATAATTGTGCATTGGCTTGCAAAACCAATAAGAACAACACTATAAAAATACAACTACTTTTTTTCATGGTAATTAGTTTATATTTAAATCGTTATAGCACATGCAGGAAAACTTATTTAGCTGTTTGGGTACGTAAAACTTAATTGAGCCTATTTTCAAAATAAGTATTTAAGCCATGCATAAAGACAAAGATATAAAACAAATTAAGACTTTTTAAAATTTTACGATGAAAAAATACCAAGCATTCAGGTTTTTAAATTAACCTAAATGTTGAATTATTGAATTTTGAAAGCCTAAATAATTACCTTCGGTGTGGGCTACGCCGTTTGATAATTTGAAAATTCGGAAAGCATACCTATTGAATCAACAATTATTATAAAACCTTGCGCTGCAACAAAAGCCCCGCTTTGATTATTCCTGCGAAATATCTTGCAATAGTTTTCGGTATACCGAAAAAATTTTCGATTTCGAAACAAAACCCACGTATTTATTATTATCGATAACGGGCAAATTCCAAGCATTGCTGTCGTTGAATTTTTGCATTACCGTGTCCATGTGGTCGGTGGTAAAGATGTATGCCGGCGGAATATTCATTAAATCGCGAACGGTAAAAAGTTCGTGTACCGAGGTATTAAACATTATATCGCGCACATTATCTAGCAAAACCACTCCAATAAGCTCATCTTTTTCGTTGCATACCGGAAACAAGTTGCGATTCGAATTGGCAATAGCCTTGGTTAAAGAACCTAACTTATCCGTAGGCGAAACGGTTATAAAATCAGTTTCAATAACTTCGGCAAGGTGCATAAAAGTAAGTACCGCTTTATCTTTATCGTGGGTAATTAATTCGCCGCGCTTAACCAACTGGTGGGTAAAAATTGAGGTAGGCATAATATACTTAACTACCACAAACGAAACGGTAGAAACCAGCATAAGCGGCACAATAAGCTCGTATCCGCCGGTAATTTCTGCAATTAAAAATAAGCCGGTAAGCGGCGCATGCAGTACTCCGGAAATTAGTCCGCACATGCCTACCAAAATAAAATTACTTTCGGACAAATGCCTGAAAAAGCCGGTAAAATTAACCAAATACGCAAACAGCAAGCCGGTAACCGAGCCGGTAAAAAGTGCCGGTGCAAAAATTCCGCCTATTCCACCGGCTGATATGGTAAAAACGGCAGCTACCACCTTCAAAAATATCATAAACAGGAAAAATAAAATTATCGGTATCGCTTCATTTTCAAAAATATTATAAAACCAATCGGGTATAACCAAGGCGTAATTACCTTGAAACGTGTTCTTTATCATAATAAAGCCTTCGCCGTAGAGCGTAGGAAACAAAAGCAACAAAATACCCAAACCAAGCACTCCGAAAAAAAATCGACGATAATCCGATTTCATTTTTCCGAACCGCTTTTCTATATACAAAAAGGTTTTGGTGAAATACAACGAAACCATTCCGGTAATAATTCCGAGTACCGAATAAAACGGAATATCGGCAGTTAAAAAAGTATCGGTTACCACAAAATCGAATAAAATATAATTGTGCAGCAATAAGTTTGAAGTTATTGCGCCGGTAACCGAAGCCACCAGCAACGGAATAAGCGAAAAGCGCGAAAGGTCGATTAATAGTACTTCGAGCGCAAAAACAATAGCAGTTACCGGTGTATTAAAAATTGCCGACATTCCGCCGGCAGCACCGCAAGCAAGCAAAATAGAGGTGGTTTTAAAATTCAGTTTCAGAAACTTGCCTATATTTGAACCAATGGCAGAGCCCGACGAAATAATAGGCGCCTCTACTCCTGCCGAACCGCCAAAACCCGAGGTAAAAACCGCACCAATGGTCGAGGAGTACATTTTATGGGCAGGCATTTGGCTGTTTTGCTTCGAAATGGCATACAAAATAGCCGGAATTCCGTGTTTCGAATTGTCTTTTAAAATGATTTTTTTGTAGAAAATAACCATAGCTATACCAACAACCGGAACTATACCAAGTGGCAAATAAAGCCCCAAATAATCAAAGGTTGTTAATGCAAACGAACGCAAACTAAAAGCTGCGGTTTTAAGAAACACGGCAGTTAGTCCGGCTACAAAACCGATTAAAACACTTAAAATAAGAATAAAAGAAGTTTCGGTTAAATACTTATTTTTCAACCAAATAATAGTTTCGAAAACACGAACGGAATTAAAACGACGAAACGTATTTTCGAGCTTTTTTGTGGTATTTTCGCTCGAAAATACGTTTTTAAATAAATTGGCAACTTGCTTAAAATAAATCATATAGGTTGCCTTTATAAGCAATTGTTTAATTTTATGGCTTACTAAAGCTCGCCCAACACTTTCTTTTTAATTTCTAAGTATTCTTTTTCGCTTATTACACTGTTGTCGGCCAAAATTTTAGTTTTTTCCAACTTGCGGAAATTGATTTCCAAACGGTCAATTTCAACTTTCGATTCGGGCAACAGTTCGCTGTGGTTGCGTTTTATTATTTCTTCAAATTTTTCGTCTTTTCTAACCACTTCCGTTTCCAGAATTTCAATTTTATTTATCAAACGTCCCGATTCAAAAGCGTTATCGGTAATTTTTTTCAACTGAATTTCATTGACTTTATTAAGTTCAAAAATCTGGTTGCGCAATTCTTCTGCTTGCTTTTCCAAAATTCCGGCTTTTGCTACTGCATTTTCAGCCTCCAGTTCGTTGTCTAAACTTGCTTTTACTGTTCGGTTATGGCTACGGTATAAAAGAATAAGTGCAACAATTGACACCAAAAGCAACACTCCAAAAACGGCAACAATAATGTGCAATAAAATATTGTCGTTTGTTACAGTATACTTTTTAAGCTCATCTTCTTCGGCAATTAAATATTGTGCATTGGCAGCAATATTTGCCAACATAAATACGGTTGTGCTTACAATAAATTTGAACGTTTTCATAGGGTATTCATTTATTATTTCTGAAATGCAAAGTTTGTTAAAAAGAATTTGAAATACAAGTTTATTCAACAATTTTATTGAACTTAATTGTATTTTTGTGCCACTAAAATTACACAAAAGTATTAATTATGCAAAATATTTTTCGACAATTTAACTAAAAATGCAAAAAAAAAGAATTGTAAAAGCAAATCGAAAATAATTATCTTTGCAAATTAGTGTTGAAATATTCAAATCGTTTATAAAAATTAAACCCAATGGAAAACATTATATCCTCACTTTTCAACATAAAATACCCAATAATTCAGGGCGGAATGGTTTGGTGCTCAGGCTATAAACTGGCTGCTGCGGTAAGTAATGCCGGCGGTTTGGGTTTGCTGGGTGCCGGCTCTATGTATCCGGAAATACTTAGGGAGCAAATACGAAAAACCAAAGCTGCTACTCAACTTCCGTTTGGGGTAAATATTCCGCTTTTGTACCCCGATTTGAACGATATAATGAAAATAATTATGGACGAAGGGATTGAAATAGTGTTTACTTCGGCAGGAAACCCAAAAACTTGGACTAAAACTTTGCAACAAAACGGCGCAACGGTGGTTCATGTGGTAGCCAATACAAAATTTGCGCTAAAATGCGAAGAAGCCGGCGTAAATGCTATAGTTGCCGAAGGTTTTGAAGCCGGCGGACACAACGGACGCGAAGAAACTACCACCTTGGCACTTATTCCTCAAATTCGCAAAGCTACGCAAATGCCTTTAATGGCAGCAGGCGGCATTGCTACCGGCAGCGCCATGTTGGCTGCCATGGTGTTGGGCGCCGACGGTGTGCAAATAGGCACTCGTTTTGTTGCTTCGGAAGAATCATCGGCACACGAAAATTTTAAAAATGTCGTTATTCAAGCTACCGAAGGCAGTACTTTTTTAGCATTGAAAAAATTGGTGCCGGTGCGGTTGCTTCGAAATAAATTTGCATCCGAAATTGAAGTTGCCGAATTGCGTGGCGCACAAACGGACGAATTGGAGCTTTTACTGGGCAAAGCACGAGCAAAACTGGGCATGTACGAAGGTAACATGACCGAAGGCGAATTGGAAATAGGACAAGTGGCAGCGCTGATTGATTCGGTTAAACCTGCCGCCGAAATAATAAACGAAATAATGAATGAATACCGATTGGCTAAATCGGAAATTGTTGGAAATAAATACGATATTTAATTTTTATGCTGAAATTCGATAAATTTACCTTAAACAACGGGTTGAAGGTAATAGTACATAACGATGCTACTACTCCGCTGGTAGCCATTAACTTATTATACAATGTGGGGGCTCGCGACGAGCAGCCCGACAAAACCGGCTTTGCGCATTTATTCGAGCATCTTATGTTTGGCGGCTCGGCAAATATTCCGGAATACGATAGCGAATTGCAATTGGCGGGTGGCGAAAACAACGCCTATACCACCAACGATGTAACCAATTATTACATTACCATTCCGAAACAAAACATGGAAACCGGTTTTTGGTTGGAATCGGACCGGATGCTCGATTTGGCTTTCTCGGAAAAAAGTCTCGAAGTGCAGCGCGGAGTGGTTTCGGAAGAGTTTAAACAACGGTATTTAAACCGACCTTACGGCGATGTAGGGCATTTAATGCGTCCGCTGGCATTTAAGCAGCATTCGTACCAATGGCCAACCATAGGCAAAGACCTTTCGCACATCGAAAACGCTACCATGGACGATGTTAAAGCGTTTTTCCACAAATATTATTCGCCCAACAACGCCATTTTGAGCGTAGCCGGCGATGTAACTCGTGCCGAAATTGAACGCCTTGCCAATAAATGGTTTGGAACGATTCCGAACCGCAATACGGTAAAAAACATCTTGCCCGAAGAGCCTAAACAAACCGAACAACGAAGGTTAGAAGTAGTGCGTAAAGTGCCTTATAATTCGTTATTTATGGGTTTCCATATGGGCAAACGAATGGATGCCGATTATTATGGCGTCGACTTGCTTTCCGATGTACTTTCGAACGGAAATTCGTCGCGATTATACCGCCGACTGGTACAGGAAAAAAAGATTTTCAGCACCATTGATGCCTATATTTGGGGCAGCACCGACAACGGATTATTCGAATTTACCGGTAGACCGGTAGACGGAATTTCGCTTAAGCGAGCCGAAGCTGAAATTTGGAACGAAATTGAACTGATTAAAAACGAATTGGTTACCGATTACGAATTGCAAAAGGTAAAAAATAAAGTTGAATCGACCTTAGTTTTTGGCGATATTAACGTACTGAGCAAAGCCGAAAACTTGGCTCGCTACGAGTTGCTGGGCAGTGCCGACTTAATTAATACCGATATTGACAATTATAACGCAGTAACGAAAGATGCTATAATAACCGCTGCTCAAAAAATATTTGTACCCGAAAATGCTTCGGTATTACATTATTTGGCTGAGAAATAGCTATTAGAAGTCAGATTTCAGACATCAGACTTGAGACATTAGACTATAGACAATAAAAATTAATCAATTAGCTAATTGATTAATTTTCAAATTATAAAAAATATTATGACCAAACTAAACCGCACGATACAACCCGACTACCATACCATTGAAGGGGTTAAATTTATAAATCCGGAAATTCGACAGTTAGACAACGGAATTCCGGTGTACAGCATTAATGCCGGCACGCAAGAAGTGGTAAAAATAAGCATTTATTTTAAAGCCGGCTTTTGGTTTCAGAAGCGCGCTTTGGTGGCCACCACTGCCAACTACATGCTTAAAGAAGGAACCGCCAATTTAACTTCGGCCGAAATAGCTGAAAAATTCGACTTTTACGGCTCGTTTACCGGCCCGGAAACCGATTCGGAATATGCAAGTTACAACATGTTTGCACTGAACAAAAACTTCGAAGCATCGCTTGAAATTTTAAACGACATGCTGCAAAACCCAACTTTTCCCGAAAAAGAACTGCGAACTTATCTTCAAAAGAAAAAACAACAATTTATAGTTGACAGCGAAAAAGTTGAAACCATGGCGCGTAAGGCACTAAAACGCATGTTGTACGGCAAAAACCATCCGGCTGGTTTTTCGGCAGAAGCTGACGATTTTGACACACTTACCGTAGACCATTTAAAAGATTTTTATGCTAAATATTATAATTCGAAAAATGCCGTTATATTCCTATCGGGGCGTATTACGGATGAAATGTTTGCATCGGTAAATAAAATTTTTGGCAGCAACCATTGGGGAAAAACACACGAAACGGTTAGTAATTTTAAATACAATATTGAATCGGAAAAAGAAACCAAAGCACTTATATTAACCGAAAACTCGGTACAATCGTCGGTTCGAATAGCTAAGTTTATGCCAACGAAGCAGCACCCCGATTATGCCGGTTTAATGGTGCTAAATACGGTGTTGGGCGGCTATTTTGGTTCGCGATTAATGAAAAACATTCGCGAAGACAAAGGTTATACATACGGAATTTATTCCTTTTTAGCCGACAACCCCGACAGCTCGTATTGGGCAGCATCAACCGAAGTGGGCGCCGAATACCGTGCATTGGCTATTGATGAAATTTATAAAGAAATAGAATTATTAAAAAAAGAAGAAGTTTCGGGCGAAGAACTTACCATGGTACGCAACTATATACTGGGTAGCGCCGTAAGAAAGTTCGACGGGCCGTTTAATTTAATTGAAGCGTACCGAAATGTGTACGAATTTGGCATGGATTTCGATTATTACAAGAATATGATTGAAACGGTAAAAGCGATTAAGCCTCAAACACTTATAAGTTTGGCAAATACGTATTTTACCGGTAGTTTTTATGAAGTAGCAGCAGGTAAATAATTTGAATATATTATGAAAACTTGGGGAATATTTTGGGGAATAGGATTTTTGTTCTTGATTTTTTCGTCAGGAAAGTTATATGCTCAAACACCCGATACACCGGTGTTGGAATCGGTAAGTATTGAAATAACAACCGGTACACCGGTGCTGAAATGGAAACCGGTGGATGTGGCAACGGTAAATGGTTTTATTATATACCGCAAATTGTATGGGGTTGTAGGAATTGCCGATGGCACCAAAGCGCCAATTGATACGCTGTACGATAACTCGTTGGTAAGTTATTACGACAACATCTCGACCAAATATGGTTTTCCGAACCCTGCAATACGTGCTGAAACCTATTCAATTGCTGCTTTTAAAACTAGCGGTATCGATTTATTGCTAAGCACCCAATCCGACGATCATACAACAGTTTTTATAAACGAAGCAAAATACGACCCTTGTGCAAAAGAAGTAGTTTTTAAATGGAGCTTATATGCAGGCTGGCCCGAAATAAGCAGCATTAAGGTAATGTTCAAAAAAACAACGGAGGTAACTTACAATATCTTGCAAACCCTGCCGGGTAATTACACCGAATACCGAAATTCAATTCTTGACCCAAGCGCTTCATACGAATTCTTTATTACCATGCAAAATATGGCAAGCGGATACGTAGCCCAATCGAATTTAGTGCAAGTAAACACTACATCGGTAGCACCTGCATTTATAAATGCCGATTACGCATCGGTAATTGCCGATGGTAAATTGGAACTTCAATTTACCTTCGACGACAGTAAAAAGTCGAAAGTAGAATTGCGTTCATCGGAAACCGAAAACGGTGAATATAGGTATAAAACCGCCATGATTGGCACTTCGCCAACCAAAACCGTTGTAGACCAATTTACTACTACAGAACCATTTTTTTATAAATTAGTAGCGCTAAACGAATGCGACCAAGTTACCATTCAATCCAATCCATCGTCGAATATGGTAGTTTCGGTTTCGACCAATTCGGGAACCGAATTTGTAAACAGCATTGGGTGGACTCCTTACCGAAGTTACAAAGCAGGGGTTAATGTATATAATGTATACCGAAAAGTAGACGATGAAAATTGGCAACTGCTTCAAACCGTTAATACCGCCGATGCGCGCATAAATGACAACGTAAGTAGCATACAACAAGTATTTACCACTATTCCGCATAAGTATTGTTATTATGTTGAAGCCATTGAAAACACTACGAATCCGCACGGTGTTTTAGGTACATCCATATCAAATGTAAAATGTGCCACCTATTCAAATGCCAAGGTTTTTCCTACAGCCTTTAACCCAACAAGCGATTTTTACCAGAATCGTTTTTTCCGACCTTCCGTTTCACCAACAGTAACCGATTATAAATTAGCAATATATAATCGGTGGGGCGAGTTAGTTTTTGAGTCGAATAAAGTTGAAAACGGCTGGGAAGGTAATGTACAAGGGCGAATTGGAGAAAAAGGTGTATATGTGTATTTAATTCAGTATACCGATGGCGAAACCGG
>JAIFNC010000145.1 GCA_020047935.1 Bacteroidota bacterium | reverse complement strand
GCCGTTACAAACTCGGGTATTGCACCAAACCGGGTTATAAATTCATCTATTTTAAAGGTATCTTTCAATTTTCGAATCCTTAGTTTTAATAGCACAAAACTAATTCAAAATCGGCAATAAAAGAAATTTATTGCCGATTTTGAATTATATTTCAGAACGAAAATTTTTGATAGAAAAACGAGCGTTAGGGAATTACAGTTGTAAAAGGAACAAACATGAGTTGGATTTGGGTTATGTATTTCTAAGGAATGTTTTTAAGTTTCGGTTTTCAAAACAATAAAACATCGCCATTAATTATTGCACCATCATTAATATTGATACTACCATGTATTCTATCCTCTTTGTTTTGTTTTATATTCAAATATCTTTTGGTTAAATGATGAATATCTTGATTTTTCGAACCTTTCATTGCAGCACCGGGTTCCTTGAACTCTTCAATATACATACCATCAACCAATAAGTCAATCAATTTCAGAAGCTCTTGCGGAATATCAAATATTTTATTTCCGGAATATAGAATAATGCCTAAATCTAATTTTTTAAATTCGGCACAAAGTTTTATTAATCCTATAATTTGCATTGTGGGTTCGCCACCGGTTAATGTTACGCCTTCAATCGAAAATTCTTCTTTCGCTCGAAATGCAATTTCAATCAGTTCTTCGAGCGAAACCAAATGCGCTAATCTGAAAGGCTGCAATTCAGGATTGCAACATGACTTGCAATAGATGTTGCAACCCTGAAACCAAATAGCCATTCGCTTAAACGGACCTTCAGAACCGGTGCACCTATTTATATTAGCAATATTGAAATATACATTAGATGCTGAATGATATTTCATTGTTTTTTTTATTAAATTCTACGTTTAGCGTTGAATCAGGATAAATATATCCTTCATTTTCAAACAAATAAGCAGCCAATTTTGTTATCAATACATCTTCAAGTTTATTCAAAATATCGCGCCCCCCTTTGCTTTTATCAACTTGCCCTATTACATAATTCAAAAATTCATCTTTATTCCGAAACTCAAGTTTTATTTTCTTTGTTTCAGCTAAAAATGTTATTACCGGTTCGAGTTTGGCTGATGCTATTTTTTTTGAGATGTCAATATCTGTTATAAAATTAAATGTAATAATATTGCCATACCCAATTCTGCCTAATAGTTCAGGCCTATTAATTTCAGTTTCAAATTTTTCTTTAATTGCATCAAAAATAGTTTGCTTCAATTCGGCGAAGGTCATTGTAGGATTAACTTTATTTGCACCTATATTTGAAGTAAAAACAATGATGCATTCAGAAAAATAAACAGTTTCGCCTTTGTTATCGGTTAAACGACCATCTTCAAGTATTTGTAAAAATTTATCGAGAATCTTCGGGTGCGCCTTTTCTATCTCGTCAAAAAGCAACACACAAAAGGGTTTTTCCTTTATCAAATTTGTTAGTTGTCCGCCGGACTCGTAACCTACATAGCCCGGAGGAGCACCAATTAGCTTTTGGTCGCTATGCTCGTGATTATACTCCGACATATCAAATCTGATGCATGAATTTTCGTCGCCGAATAAGAATTCAGCCAAAGATTTTGCTAATTCTGTTTTACCTACTCCGGTTGGTCCGGCAAAAAATAGGGCACCTTTGGGTTTGCTTTTCATTTTACTGTGTTGTAGCCCGGATAAACCTGTTTTTGCTCTAATTACAACATCTTTTACTTTTGCAATAGCGCCATCTTGTCCTTTTACTCTTTTCGAAAGTATCTTTTCAATTTCTTTAACTTTATTTGCATCCAGTTTTTCCCAAGGGCTTTCCTTCTTTCCATATTTATAGAGCGATAGCAATTTTTCAATATTTAAGAATTCCTCTTGATTTTTTGAAAGAATTACTGTTTGAAGTATTTCCTTTACAGTAAAATTATCAAGTGCATCAATTAAATCGGTTTTTCCACTTTCATCGGTTTCCAATTTTTCATTCAAACAATAAAAATTGGTAACAGCCTCAATAATTTCCTTTCGTTCCTCTCTATCGGGCTTAGACAAGCTAATAACTCGAGCATCGGGGTTGTTTTGATAAAGCGATACAGGAATGCTGCTTATGTTATTGGTTACCAAAATAATTGCAGAACCATAACTTTTATCTTTCAAATCAATATTTTGTTCTAAAATGCATTTTGTAATTCTTGTCAGGTTTTCTCTATCGTCGTCCGACAGCCCTTGTTCATTAGGAAATAAATAATTGCTAAAGTTAAGTATGAATGCAACTTTTCGCTTTCCGTTTTTAATATTCCGATACATGATAGGATAAAAATCGGTTGGTTTTTTGAATTGTCCTATTTCCGAGGTGCAGGAGTTATCAAACAAGCTTTCAGCAAGGTCTTCTATTTCATTGCCTTTTTCAAGTGCAGCTTGAGGTGTTTCTATGCGAGTAATATCGCCAAAAACAAGTCCGTCAATTCTATCCCAAACATAAACATCGTCAAAAAATGCTGATTCTTTTATTTTGCCGGGTAAGTATTCGTTTAGCGACAAAAACTTCCATTTATGAAAATATACGTCTAAAACATTACCATCCAACACTATTAATTTTTTGTATGCTATTTCCCTTGTTAGTTTTTCGATTGAACTTTTTATGCTCATGGCTATGAATCTCCTATTCTTTTGTTTTTAAATGTCTGATTTGCTTGTTTATAGATTCTATCCGGATTACTCCAAAGCAATTTTTTATCTTCGAGTTTTATGCCGTATATATTTTCGAATTCCTGCTCAAATTTTTCAATATCATTTTCGCACGACAAACCTACATATTCGTGGTATTTATACACAAACCTGCCGTCTAAATGAACTTCAAAACGCGCTGTTTCGCCATTTGGTTTAATACTGTTGATAATAGCTGAATCGCCATTTTCAGTAACATTTTCACGATTGACAATAAAACCTTGCGCTTTAATTATTTTTATAATAGCAGTAAGCACTCTATTTCGTACCGCCTTGTCAATTGAGGTTTGTGCCAATTTTGAGTTAATAGCCGCAATTTGCTCTAAAATGCCAACTTCCACCTTCGTTTCATTCGCATGACCAAGTTGTTTTAACTTAATAATTTTACGAACGTTTTCTTGTGCTTGTTGCTGTTTGTATTGCAAACTATTTTGCATCATCTGCTTTGCATCTTCAATTAGTTGTTCCTTAGTTACTATATTGCCTTTTTTATAGGTTGCAATTAAATAATTTCTGAATAAATCATCGGTTGTTTCCTGCAAAGCTTCTGCTAAAATCCCTTTATTTAGCTCAGCCCAATTTGCAGCAATATTTCGAATTGAATTATTATAATCGGTTACTTTTAAATCGAAGTTTAGAGCAATATAACTTTCGATACCATTAAAGAAATTATGAATTTTAGTACCTACCTCACGAATTATTTTAAAATCGACTTCTGATAGTGCTTTGTTTTTATAGCCACTCAACATATTCTGAATTTCGAAAATTTTAAACTCAATCATTAGGTTTTCTCTCGCTTGTTCCGACAAATTATATTCCTCAAAACGGTTCAATGCATTTTTAAAGCTTTCTTCCGATTTAATTAGTTCTAATTGTAATTGTGCTTGGGTTAAATGGCTCATTTCTGTATTTTATATAGGTTTTCGAAATAAATACCGTACCATAATGGTGTTCCGCTAACCATTACCGATTTTATATTAAATCTATCCATTATTTTGGTAAACATTGGCAGACCTAAACTTGCGCTAAGCACTTTGGCAAATGGGTTATTTTTATTCTGTAAGTTTTCAATATCCTTTTTTAAATCGGCTAAAGTCCTAAATTTAGAGCACAATTCATTATCAAAACCTTTAATCCGGTCTTCAATGTTTTTGATTGTCAATATAGTACCATGCTGTTGGTCTGTGTTTTGTTTTCCGGTGGCTTTTGTTATAGCAGTTCCTACGCTTATACACATAATACTTTTTTTATCCAAAAACATTAGGTTGCCATAAAACCGGTTTAATCTTTCAGTAGTAATTAAATCGCATTTAGCCAAGGCTTCCGGTATCGATAAACTTAAATCGTCAAAAAGTATAGTTTGAAGCATTGTTGTACCTATATCTAATGATTTTGATTCAATTAATTCTTCTTTGTTGAAAACCGAAATTTCGGTTGAGCCGCCTCCTTGGTCTACCATCATAATATTTGAATCCAATACAACGTTTGCGGGTTTGCTAAAATGAAAGGCGAATAAAGTTGCTGCTGCTTCTTCTTCTTTCGTTAGTATTTTAACGTTCAAACCACATTCATCTTTAATTAGTTTCAATATATCTTTATTGTTTGTTGCAATTCGGTAAGCTGCGGTAGCTACGGTATAAACAATATTTATATTTCGAGCTTTTATTTCATAAATTGCTTTATCAATATCTTTAATTACCTGATTTTTAAATCTATATAAGTCAAATTTATTATTTATGTCTAAACATTTGCCGGTCTCGGTTCGTTCCGAAATTCTTTCAAAGTCTTTAAAAACGAATCCGTTTTTTTCGAATTTTTCTTTATCCGGACCTATCAATAATTTTACTGCTTTGGTCGAAAGTTCAATTACAGCAAATTGTTTGCTCGTATTATTCAGGTCGAAAACAGTTTTCGATTGTTGCGTAACAATTGCCTTGTTGGTTTGCTCGTGCTTTGTTGTAAATTCGGTTGCGGCTTCCTTAGTTTCTATTGCTTTAATAATTGGTTTAGCCACCGGTTTAGGAGCATTAACCGTGCTGCCCGATTCCTTTTCTTTAAGAATTAATTTGTCTGTCGATGCATTTTTATTGGTAAGTTTATTAACAACTTCTGAAATATTATTCAGTACACGTTTTTTCTCATCTGCGTTTGATTTTACTATAGGGTGCTCATTATCATTATGAATTAAAGCACTTAGTGTTTTCCACGCCTTATAAATTGCATCAGCATCATTATCATTAAAAACCGATTTTATTCGCAGCTGTCCTTTCAGTTCACCGGATTTTAAACCATTGGTTTTTTCACGCAATTTAATTTCATCTTCAATTTTACTTCTAAGGTTAGCTGCCATGCCAATAAAATCGGGGCTTTTTTCATCTGGTTTTTGAATCAACGCATTTTCTTTCACTTCAGCAAATTCGTAATATAAATCCTGAATGTTATTAAAAAAATCGGTTGCCTGATTCTGATATTCATTGGGTAAATCTTGTTTAACTACCCCGAATAATTTTTTTAATTTGAAAATGGCATTATAAAAGTCTTTCCATTCTTTTGTTTCCGGAAGTTTGAAATCGAAAAAATCATTGAACTTATACTTTTTCTTTAATTCTTCAAATTGCGATGCTACCAATTTGAAGTTTGTAAACAACTGACATTTGTGGTTCAACTCTGCTATGGAATTGTCAGTTAATTTATTGTAGTACAACTCTTTTAACCTAAAAATCGTTATTGTTGCATTTGCATTAATTAACAACAGTTTATTAATTAATTCGTTGCTGTGTTTGTAGTTTTCAGAAAGAAGTTTAAAATATTTTTCATGCGGAATATTGAATTCTTGTGAAATTTGAATGATTTTATCCGACTGAATTTTTGTTGTTTTTATTTCATTAGTCATGAATTCAAGACTATACTGACCTATAATGCCATGAAATTCAATCGAAGCTGATTTTTCTTTTTTAAGTTCTCTCAAGAATTGAATTTTTCTATCAAAATTCAATTCCGGAATTATCAACAATGCTTCGTTTAAAAATTCTGATTGCTTCAATTTAGGAAGAAAATACAGCCCGGTAATAACTGTTCTTGTATTTTTGCTTACGGCAAACTCTTCCAACAATGATTTTATTATCGGTTCAATTAATTTAAGATACTCATGTTCGTTATTTGAAATTTCATACAAAGGAATTCGAAAGTTATTAATTGAATAATTCGCATATTTTAATAGCACCGGTTTGCCAGCACCATCAATTCCCATAAACTGATAATCGGCAGTAATCGAATTTTTAATATGAATGCTATTTTCGATAATTTTTGATGAAAATGGAACAATAGCAAATTTAGATTCCGCAAATTTTAAAGCAGCTTCACTGAAAAAATAAGCTGAATTCATTTCAAACTTTTTACCAACTGTTAAAATTCTCACCTCGGATAAATTTATCGAATTATTATTAGTTTCAACAATTTGAAAATACTGATGTTCTGGTTTAATAGCTTGTATTACTGCCTCTTTTACTTTTGGGTTTGTATTAGAAAAAGTAATTTTATCGACTTCCTGAATAATCTCTATATTTTCCGGTACTAAGCTCATTTTCCTCCATTTTGCCCATGAATTGTAAACTATTGTTTTTTTAACGGCATCTTTAATGTATATTTCAGGTGTTTTATTCAGAATTGATTTAATGTATTCGTTTATTTCATTTTTTTCGCCCATAAAATCATTTTCAACCTTAAATATCGAAGCTTCAATTTCAATAAAATTACTCGGATTAAGTCTTTTGTTCTCTTTTTGTTTTATAAGTTTATGTTGAAAACTGTCTATTATAAATTCGACTGTATCATTCTTAATTTCTATTGGCTTTTCACCTGTTCTGTATGTTTCCTCGCCTATTTTTGTTAATTGAAACATGCGTATAGGAAGTGCTAAATACTCCTCGGAATAATTAGGTATAGGTAGAATATTGTTCGGCTGAGTATTAATTAAATCATTTATCTGTTTTTCAAACAGATAATGTAAATCAGGGGGGATATCCAATTCAGCCAGCACATTGGTAAATGATTGGTTTTTATTGGGGTATTTTTTAATACAATCCAAAATAATTAGGCTAAACAAATCTATTTTAAACGGGGTTGCATATTCGAAATCGACATCAAAAGTGTCAAATTTTAATGCAATTGGTATAGTTGCTAATACTCTCATTTTCTTATAATTTAATATTTAACAAATTAGCCGCCGAGTTAAACCTACCTTGACATTTGCTATAAATTTCAGCATAGGCCTTTAATGTCCTTTGGTTATTTCCTTCCATATCGGGTACAATTACCTTTAATTCTTGACAAAATTCTTTAGAGCCTACTATTATAAGCATATTTCGGGCTCTTGAAATGGCTACATTTATCCGGTTAAATCGCTTTATAAATTCACCGGCATCATGCCTCCTATTATTTCGAACAAAATTGACAATTATAATATCATTTTCCTGCCCCTGATAATCATCTACTGTTGAATTTTTTAACGTAATATTTTTTTCCTTAAAGTGTTCTCTTCTAATTTCTTGTTTTATATGGTAAACTTGTTCACCATACATCGATATTACCCCAATAGATGGCATTTTATCATCCGAATCGCCAATAGCTCTTTTGTAAGCTTCATTATCTTTTTGCTTCAGTTCACCATACGCTTTATCAATCAGCTGAATTAATTTTACAGTTATTTTAGCTTCAAGTAAATTATAAAAGGAAGTTTTCCCTTCGCGCTGATTTTCATATACAACACGCCCTTCAGCATCGTTATTCGAATCGAACCAATAAGTATGTCGATTTTTAATAATTATTGGTATTTCACGGTTGCCAGATTTTATTGAAATATCTAAGTTATGTTGTTTTTTATTGTTTTGGTCTTCACCACTGCCTAATTCCAACTTTCCATCGTAAAAAACATTTACACAATTCATAATTTGCTCATGCGACCGGTATTGTTTAAGCAGAATAGCTTTGTTCTTTTTAACATTAGTAAACAAATCTTCAAACAAGCTTTTTTCAACAATTTTCTTAAAATATTCCAACGATTTTCCTTGTAATACTTCTGCTTTATTTTCAGGTGTTAAATATTCGAAATTACTATCACGATATTTAAAAATGGGTGGCAACTGACGGTGGTCGCCAACTAATATCACTGTTTTACCATACAGTATTGGAATTAATAACTCTATGGGTGTTGCTTTCGAAACTTCATCAATAATTACTACATCAAAATCCTTGCTTCTAATATCGATGTTTCCTAAGCCAAGTTCTTTTAAGTATGAGTTTCTGTTTTCGGTGTATCTTGGCGATGCAGTGCATGTTATGCCAAAAACATTTGCATTATTATCGAATAAATCTTTCGTAAATGTATTTCTATCTCTACCTATAAATTCGCTCTTTTGCTTAAGATGATTTGCGATAGACTGATAGATTCCGCTCAATTGGTCGTACTTTTTCCGTTCTTTCTCGTATTCAATTTTTTCGGATTTAATAAAATTCTGAATTTGTTGGAACTTAATTTCATCACTTTCAGGTAATGAATTATTACTCAACTTTACTTTATCGGTAAAAAAATCGTTAAAATATTTTTCTATTTGTTTTTGCTCCAATTCTATTGGGGCATTTAGTTCCAATATTTCTGTCTTAAGCTTTTCTAACTCCACATTCAACATGTTAAAATCTCGATTAAATTCGGCTTTCTTTCCTTTCAAATCTTCCAAGTCATGTGTTCGTTCAGTATATTCTTCTTCAGAAAAAACTTGAGCCAAAGCTTTTTGAAAATCGGATTTAAACGACTCTATTTTTTTTAATTCTTTATCTAATATTTCTACTGTAAAAGGAACATTTCGATTGTTATAAAAAAAGAGTTCCGGCTTTTTTGTTGTAGAATTTCCATTTCCAATATTTTTTTCGAGTTCTTTCTTTCTTTGTAAAAGTTGATTCATTATTTTTATTTCCGGGTCAATTTCAGTAGCTTGCTTACCTCGCTTTTTCATTCCTTCTATGTATATAAGCTGTTCTGCAATTTCATTTTCAATTTTCGTTAACTCCTCCGGTTTTTCGCTCAATTTTTGCTTAGTTTCTTTAAGATAATTAATCCTACTATCGCCCGCAATTTTATTAAATGTATAAAGTATATCGTTTGCCGTTTTACAATCGGAAATTGAGATTTTGTGTAATTCGGATAATTCATACATTGAATCATAAAGCGATTTCAATTCAATAAATTCATGATAAATTCCGATTTTAAATTCATTGTTTTGAAAATCTGTATGCAATTTCAATTCATTTGTAATAGATTTAATTCTAATCTCAATTTCATTGAATTTATTGCTGTAATCAGACCTTTCCTTGTTTAAATTGTTAAACTTATGCTCCTTTGCTGCAATTTGTTCCCTTTTTTTAGCTATCTTTTCAAAAGTTGATTTCATTTTATTGAAATCGTCTTCAGTTTTTAAAATTTTATTTCCGTAAGTTTCGAAGTCATTAATTTTACCGGAATACTTTTTTTCGGCTGAATCGTACAGAATATCTACCAACTTATCGGGTAAAAATTTATCATTAGCTTTCCTTTGGTCTGTTACTAATCGAATTGGCAATATATTTAAATCGGGTGGTAACCGTTCAATAACATTATCAATAGCCAAATGCGTTTGCGAAGAAAGGACAACTTTTTTGCCCATTTTATTGTACTGATATACCAGTTCGGTTATGGTTTGGGTTTTACCGGTGCCGGGTGGGCCTTGTATTAGGAAAATGCTATTGCTATTTAAGCATTGTATGATGGTATTTTTTTGAATAAGATTCAAGTTTTTTAGTGCAAAATCAATATTGTTAGCATTAAATTCTGCTGTAGATTCCTCAAATCTGTCCGGCTCAATAAGGTATCCTGCTATTAAGGGGTTTTTCACATTCCCTTCCAATAAATCATCTAAAGCTGCTTTTCCTCTTTTGTACAATGCAATATCGCCGGCTGCAATATTTGCAATATATGGCATTGTACCATAATTCTTAATTATTTTCTTTTCTAAGTTCTCTATTTCTGAAACTTCGCTATTAGAAGCTTCAGGTAAAAATTTGGTTACCGTGAAGATATTGTTATTTGGATTTTCTTTTTCTTTTTTCTTAAAACGCAGCAAATCGCCAAGCTGCTGCGATTTTATTTCTTTGTCAATATTGTTCTCGTTTTTTTGATTATCAAGTTCAATGGCATCTTTTTTATTGATAATCGAAATATCTCCGTTTACAAATCCTTTTGTTTCTTTTTCATTCCCATCCTGCGGCATTTCTATTTCGAACTCAAGCAAGGTATATTCATTTTCATTACTTTTCAACTTTCGGTTTAGCGAATTTATGTACAAATGGTGGTCGTTTTGATGATAAATATCGTTCTCAAATTCGTCTTTGTTTTCCGGTGTTTTTGGTATTTCAACAAGGGTAATTAATTTCCAATCTCGAATTTCCATTGCTTTCATCCGCGAAATAAATACAGCCCTTTCAAACTCAAGGTATTCTTTCCATTTCTCAACAAAAGATGCAAGTTTTTGTTGATTAAATATTCTTGGAATCGTTATTAAAAAATCATCGCCCAGTGCATTTTGGATACTATTGTTATTGTATGTAAAGTGCTCTTTTTGTAAGTTTCTGAAATCATTTGTGGATGTAATTTCTTTTTCAAAAAGATTACGGTTTTGGTTTTTGCTTATAAGAAATTCTTTAACATTTACTTTATTTGATACATATCCACGATTATCTATGCTGTATTCAATATTACCTTTTATTATAAAACCGGTGTTGTAAAAAACAGGCTCCATCATTGAATCAAATCTGGGGCGGAAAAATACATTATTTAGATGCTTTATAGTACGACCGTTCTCTGTAGTAAAATCTTTAAGTTCCCTATTTATATTGGGCGAAGAAACATACCAGCCGTCGATGTGAGGAAAAATGATTGCAAACAAATCGGAATAAGAATACCCAAATGGTTTTAAAACCAAATCTATCTTTCTTTCCAACTCTTTGGCTGCTGAAAGATTGTATTCAGTTCCAAAATCGAATCTTAATGTTGCCATAATATATATATAATTTAACTAAATTTTCCAGTTTAATTTTACTAAATAATAGCCTCTAATATACCCTATTAAACTTACTAACCACAATATTTTCCGGGTAAATAAATTCTTGTTCTGCATCATTCCAAATAAAGCCCGGGCGTATGAGTTTTAACTGATAACCTGAAATTGATTTGCTTGCCGATGCCACCAAAGTGAAGCCGAATTTAAAAGTCAAAATAATATCGTTTTTGTAAACTTTTTCTTCAAACGCTTTAATAAGTTTATTTTGCATAGCTTGTCGGAACATTCCGACAATTACATTTTCAAATAGAATAAAGTTTTGATTGTAAATAGGTTGAAGTCGTTTAGAAATATCCTTTCGATTTACTATTTTTTGGACTATTTCATTTCGGAATAAATCTTGTCGATAATAATCTGACCAACCGAATGCATGTAAAGAGTTTAATATGAGCAATTTTTGATAATGTAATTCATTATCGTCCCATTTTATGTTGTTAATAATAAATACTGAAAGAACAATCGCTTCTTGTTTCAATTGCTCCATTTTTTGCTTCGTATATTCAAATTCGTACTCTTTGAAACCTTGTAAAGCTAAATATTGAAAAACACCGATAATGTTTAATATATAGCCTTTTACATCGTTGTTTAAGTAATCAGAATCTTTTTTATTGGGGATAAAATCAAAATAACACAAGGTTCCGGATTCCGTATAATTTTCAACTTTACCACCGTATTCATATAATAATTCGAGAGCAATTACATATTTGGCTAAGTCGGTTAGAGTTACTTTATAGTCGGTTTGCTTTTTGGGACTATAAAGTAGGTTATAGTAATAATCGGCAAGCCTATTCAAATACGCACTAAGCTTAGTCTTTTCATTATTTAATTGCTTAAATGTAATTTCACCTTCTACTTCAATTTCATCCAATTCATTTCCTTTTAAATCGGAAATATCTTCATTTTGTTCATCTTCATTGATGCCTTTCCCGGTAAATTTATTGAAAACACCATAATTTAGCGTTTTTAATACATCTAAAATACGCAACGAAGGCGAAAGTAACACGGATTTATGTCTGAGAATTTGATTTACATCTTTAGCCTGATAATCCGACAGATTGTAAGTTTCTAATACGTTTTGCTCAAGCTGTTCCGATTCTGCCGGGGTTTGTTTTGACTTTGTACCAAGTTTATTTCTTTCATTTTCTATTTCGTTTTCGGTAGTGTCCATTATTACATAATGCAACAAATCAACAACTCTGTGCAAATCGCCCGATTGTATTTCATTAACAATGGTTTCAATATCTTCGGTTTGCGGATTTGGATGTGTTTTACTCAAGGTAAAATAATCGTGAACCAAAATTTTATTCGAAACAATATCGGTTCCGTTTTTGTTGAATAATTGGATTGTATGTATGTTTTGTCCTGAAAATTTTATTGACAAAGGGTTTGTTAAACTATCAATATCTTTTTTGAATACAACCTGATTATAAGTATTATAAGCCTGAATAACAAAATTATCATTTACTTCTTTTTCGGGGTAAATGGTAATACTGTCAAAATCTTTTTCTGCAAAAAGTAAGCGAGTATTAAACTTATTCTCTTTTATTACCGATTGATAGATTGAAATATTCTTTTGAATTTTGAAATCGGCTATTTTTTGGGAAGGACTCGATTTTAAATTAATGCCCAAGTTATTTAGAATTTTGCCCTTGTTGCTTTTAATTAAGATTGATGCCTCTTCGTTTGGAAATTTCACGCCGGCTAAACCCAAACCGGGTGCCGATATATTTGCACTGCCAAACAAACAATACTCTGTATTTGTATTGGTTTTAAAATGCAAAAGCTTTGCATGAAGTCTATTGGTGCCAATATTCTTTTCAGCACTTTGCCAGCCGTAGAAATGAATTCCTGAAGTATCGGAAATTTCGTAAGGCAATGTGCCCGCTTCATCCACCACAATGTTTATTTCAGCATTCTGCCAAGCATTCTTTAATGCTAAAATTGCAGTTCCCTCACGGTCGTAAAAAGGCGAAATTGCAGTAATTTCGGTTACTGTATCTCCGCCTACTAAATTCAAGAGCTGTTGCCAAATGGTTATCGCAGTTTCGTTATATAAAAATGCAACTTCTTCATTTTCATTTAATTTATGAAACGTAAACAAATCGACAGAATTTAATTCTTTTAACCAAGGCGAATAATCATAAATCCATTTGGTCGATTTTTCTTTAATTAAGCCGTTTGTATTGGAAGTAAACCGCGATATATATTGCCAAGCAGCACTAAATATTGCTTGGTTATTGTTGTTTTTAATATCGAAATGGAATGCGCCCCAAAGCTCATCGTTGCCACCAAGCCCGGAACTTGTTAAATTTCCTGAACCAATTATCAATAAGCCTTCGGTTTTACCAAAAAGCATCCAAACCTTTGGGTGAAACAAGCCTTTAGAGAAAACCGGATAAAGTGCATAGCCCGGATTAAACGACATTTCATCGCCCATGGATTGGTTCATTAAATCGGAATATAAATGTCCGTCGATAAAAACATTCACATTTCGAACTCCGCAAGAACGTAACCATTTCATTACTTTCATTTCGAAGTAATAGAAATCGAAACTAAACGCTGTAAGTATGCACGATTGATACTTGCCTGAACCGATTATTGAAAGTACATTTTCTTTACTTATATTCATTGTAATTCTTTTATTTCGTTGGCAATACCGGTCAGTTTGTTTTGTTTGTCAATTAAGTTTAAATCGTAAATTAAATTCTTTAGCGCATTTAAACGTGGCGAAGTTCGTTGTGGCTTTATTATTTCCAAATACCTTATTTGGCTGTCTTCAATCAGAAATTTGAAGGTTGATTGCATACTGCTGTTCATTTTTCGTAGAGCAACCAATTCGTGTCGGTACACAATTCGTTTATAAATAAAATATCTGAGAAATTCCGAAAATTCCATTGTCGAAGTTTCGATAACATAAAGTAGTCCTGAAGCTGCATCGCCGTCGCGGATAATTTGGTTTCGAGAAGTAAACTCTTGAATTTTGGGTATTTGCGAACGGTTATTTGCCAACAATGTAAAAAGTAATCGGAAACTTAATGCCGCTGCTTTTGTAGCATTTTTCCCACCAATTGATGTTTTAATTTCATTAAACAAGCTTTCTTCGTCGTTGTTTGGTGCAATAAACTTCAAATAATCAGTAGGTGTAAGCTCAAAATCGTTTTGCGCCGGTAGGTTTTCTTTAATCGCAACTAAAATAGCGTTGGTAAATTTATCGACAAACGTAGGCAAATGTTGGTCGCTTTGCAAAGTACCTAATTCATGCAAAAACGACCAAAATATTGCACCGCTTGCATATTGCCAATATTCGTTAAAAAGGTAACAATACCAACCTATATCGGTAGAACTTTCGGTATTAAATTGGTTTGTATAACAACTCAAAATGTACGAATTCCAATTAAATTCTTCATTCGATTTTGCATTTTGAAGTATTGCCAATATGGTGTTTTTTCTATAAAAGGTAAACTGTTCTTCAATTTCGGCAGTCGGAAAATCTTTATCGAATAACATGGAAATGTATAGATTCCATTCATTACTCGGATATGGTACTTGGTCAATTACAAAGAATTGTATTAATTCCGGAATATCGCTTGGGTTTAGCGTACCGGTAACAATATTTTTGTAAAATAACGCACGTATTTCATCGCTCAAGGTTTCGTCGAAAGCTTCCGCAAGTTCAATACCGGCAACTTTTTGGCGCGGATGTTTGTTTGAAACATAAAACAAGGTATCGCCATCGGTATTTACTGCATTGGTAATTAAACCTATACTTTGCATTGCACCATAATAATACTGTCCAAAGGCACCCGACGGATATTTCCAGTATAATTTTGTTTTACCCGGCAATTTATCAGCACCTTCGGCAAGGTCGTAAATTTCGCCGGCGTTTTCATTTTTTAACTCGTATGCAAAGGCACTGCCTGTAATTTGACTCACAAACTCTTCGGAATATTGCATAATAATAGCAACCATAAGCTCCGCCCTGCGAATAAACTTATACTGTTCCACGGAATTGCCGGTTTTTTCGCGTTTGAAGTAAAAATCGATAAGCCAACAATAAAAACCGTAATAACGCATACGGTTTGTTAAATTCGAAATGCCGGGCAAAAGCATGGTATAAGCAGCTTCCGACGTGCCTTGCAAACCGAGCGGGTCGAG